>JBKJII010000005.1:0-7215 GCA_046598505.1 Caulobacter sp.
ACCGGCGGCCACCGGATAACGGACTTCGTGGAGCGCGACAGCTTCGGCCTTCTCAGCCCCTCTGCACCAAACATCCGGCTGAGGCCGGCGCGTTCCACGCCCTCCCCACCTTCACAGGCCAACGCCCGTGAGGCCGCGAAGCCGTGTCTCGGGGGACACGTACCTGACGGTACATGTCCCCTCGGACGCAGAGCAACGCTGCGTCCGCCAGAGTCTATCGCAGCCCCCCGGGGTTGCTTCCAGAGCTCGCACAGAATAAACCGCCGCCTCCCCGGTCATAATCTCGCCGGGTTGGGCCAGCATATCCGCCGGCTTCAAGTCCCATGATCGTCGGAGCTGGTGCGTCAGACCTCGTCGCGCCGTGCGTATAGCTCGACATGAACCACGAGGCCGATCCTTGTTGCGTGAATTGCTTGCCCGCGAGAGCCGCTTTCCGCCCCTGTTGGGTGCCGGCCTCGCCGCTGTCCTGATGGGCGGCGTCGCCGTCGTCTCCGCCCACGCCAGCCTGCCCTCCCGCGCGGAGGCCGCCGCCCGCATGGTCCCGGCCATCGCGCCGGTCGCCGCGCCGCCGGCCCGCATCGCCCAGACCAAGTTTGCATTCGCCGCGCCGCTGGCCGGGTTCGCGATCAACTCGCCGTTCGGCCTGCGAAAGATGCCGTGGGAAGAGGGTGGTCGCCTGCATGAAGGCGTCGACATCGCCGCGCCGGTCGGCACGCCGATCCATGTGACCCTCGCCGGCACGGTGCTGCGGACCGGCGTCGACGGCGGCTACGGCCGGTTCGTCGAGGTCTCGCATGGCGACGGCCTGACCTCGCTCTACGCCCACCTCGGCCGGGTGGCCGCAGGCGTGAAGCCCGGCGCGGTCCTGCCGGCCGGAGCGGAGGTCGCCTATGTCGGGTCCACGGGCCGTTCGACCGGCGCGCACCTGCATTTCGAGATCCGCCAGGACGGCCGACCGCTCAACCCGGTCGCCTTCATGGGCCAGACCTTCGCCGCCCGCACCGACCTGCCGCTGGCCGACGCCGCGCGCATCTCGCGCCGGGTCCGCATCGCCCAGGTGTCGGACTGGCCCGCCGGCGTGACGCCCAGGGCGCGTGGACTCGAGCGCGCCGTGATCCAGCCGGCGCGCGGCGATGGCCGTATCCGCATGACCATCCTGCCGTCTGAAACCCCGGGCAATCCGTCTCTGCAGCGACGGGCCGCGCCGCCGGTGCTGCAGACCCCGGCAGACGCGGCGGCCGGGGCGACCGACACGCCCGTCCCGACCGCAGGCTAGAGCATTTTCCGATCCAACTGGATCAGTGAAATGCTCTAGTCTTTTGTTTTGTCACATTTTCTGGCGGCGAACCGGTATCCACTTCGCCGGAAAATGCTCCTAGCGCCTCTCGCCGCCCAGCCTCGCGCCGAGCCAGGTTCCCGCGACGGTCAGCAGCACGGACGCAACCGCGAACCACGGCGGGTGCGGAATCATGACGACATTGACGACCGTCGCGACGACGATGAACCCGCCTGCAATCCAGCCGGCGAGGCGTTGACGACCCGCCACGCGTGCGCCCACCCAGGCGGCGTCCGTCGCGCCCAGCATCTGGGCCAGCAGCACGATGGCGAAGGCCCCGACCGGCAGGCCGGCGACATAGGCCTTCATGGCTTCGACGTCCGACGGGTCCAGCCCGGCCGGCATCGGATAGAGTTTGCTGCTGATCATTTCGATCAGGAACACCGTGACCAAGCGCTACGGCGACTTCACCGCCGTCAACGACCTTTCCTTCACGGCCCGCCGCGGGAAGATCCTCGGCTTCCTCGGCCCCAACGGCGCGGGCAAGACCTCGACCATCCGCATGGTGCTGGGTCTGGTGGAGCCGACCGCCGGGACGATCAATGTGCTCGGCGCGCCTGACGCCCGGACGGTGCGCGAGCGGATCGGCTTCCTGCCCGAGGAGCGCGGCCTCTATCGCCGCATGACCCCGATCGACGCCATCGCCTTCCTCGGCGGGCTGAAAGGACTGTCGACCGCCGAAGCCAAACGCCGCGCGGTGGTCCTGCTCGAGGCCCAGGGCCTGGGCGATGCCGCCCGTCGCCAGATCCGCCACCTGTCCAAGGGCATGGCCCAGAAGGTCCAGCTGATCAGCGCCATCGTCCATGAGCCGGAGCTGGTGATCCTCGACGAACCGTTCAGCGGCCTCGACCCCGTCAACCAGCAGGCGCTGGAGGCGGTCATCCGTGGCCTCGCAGACCGGGGCGCGACGGTGATCTTCTCGACCCACGTCATGCAGCACGCCGAGCGGCTCTGCGACCACGTCGTGCTGCTGGCGCGCGGCGCCAAGGTGTTCGACGGCTCGATCGCGCAGGCGCGGAGCCATGCGCCACGCGCGCTGGTGCTCGAAGGCGCGCTGGACGCCGCCGTGGTCGGCGCCCTGCCGGGCGTCGAATCGGTCGCCACTGAAACGCTGGACGACGGCGGGACCCGCTACACCGCCGCGCTCGGCAAGGGCGCGTCGGGCCAGGACGCCCTGCGCGCGGCCCTGTCCGGAGGCCATGACATCACCCGCTTCGACATGCGCGAACCCAGTCTGCACGACGCCTTCATTGCCCTGACCGGCGGGGAGGCTGGTCAATGATGCGCCTTCTGAGGATCGCCGCCCGCGAGTACGGCGCCTATGTCCGCACGATCGGCTTCTGGCTGTCGATGCTGATGATGCCGGCCGTCGGCGCGATCTCGTTCGGCGCGCCGGTCTGGTTCGAGAAGTCGGCGCCGGTTCCGGTCGTCGCCGTCATCGATCACAGCGGCGGCGGCTATGGTGACGCTGTCTCCCGAGCGCTTCTGGCGTCCGGGCCGGGCGCGACCAGGGTCACGATTGCTCCCGCGCCCGCCGTCGCAGGGTCCGAGGACGCCGCGATCCGTCGGTGGATGACCCAGGGCGTCAGCGGCCCTGAGTCCCGCAAGCTGACGGCTGTTGCCGTGATCCGGGGTTCAGGCGATGCGGTCAGCCTCGACTTCTGGAACAACAATCTCGCTGACCGGTCGCTGGAACGGCAGGTCAGCGGGGCCCTCGCCGATGAAATGCAGGCCCGGCGGCTGGCCACCCTCGGTGTCGACCCCAGGACGCTCGGCGAGGCGCAGGCGCTCAAGCCCACCGTCGCGTCCTTCTCACCCAAGGCCGGCGCCGACGGCAAGGTGGCCCTCCGAGACCGCCTGCCCGGCATCGTCGGCTTCGGCGCGGCCATGCTGCTGTGGATGATGATCTTCACCGGGGCCGGCATCCTGCTCAACAGCGTCATCGAGGAGAAATCCAGCCGGGTGCTGGAGGTGCTGCTGGCCTCCGCCTCCGTGCCGGAGATCATGTTCGGCAAGATCCTCGGCGTCGCCGGGGTGACCCTGACCGTGCTGGCCGTCTGGGCCAGCGTCGGCGGGACGGTGCTGGTGGCGCTCAATCCGGGCGTGGCGGCCGACGTGTTCGCCGTGCTGACCAGCAACGGCCTGATGTTCTATTTCCTGTTCTATCTGGTCGGCGGCTACCTGATGTACGCGGCCATCTTCACCGCTATCGGCTCGTTCTGCGAGACGACGCGCGAGGCCCAGACCCTGCTCGGGCCGATCATGGGTCTGCTGATCGTGCCGGTGGTCTTTCTGCCGCAGGCCATCCGGCATCCGGACGCCCCGCTGCTCGAGACGCTCTCCTGGATTCCGCCGTTCACCCCCTTCCTGATGACCGCCCGGGCGGCCAGCGAGCCCCCGCTCTGGCAGGTGCTCGGCACGGGCGTGCTGATGGCCGCGACGGTGGCGGTGGTCGTCTGGATCGCCGGACGGGCCTTCCGGGCCGGGGCGCTCTCGACCGGCAAGATCGACCTGAAGGGCCTGGTGATGCGGATCCGGGGCGGGGAGTAAGGCTGCCCTGCTGCGGTTGCGTGGTTCATCCTTCGAGACGCGGCTTCGCCGCTCCTCAGGATGACGTCGAGGGTTGGACGGCAAAATTGCCCGTCATGGTGAGGAGCGCTCGGAGAGCGCGTCTCGAACCACGCACCCGCAAAGCAAAAGGGCCGCCCGGTTTGCCCGGACGGCCCTTTCGTCAATCTGTAGCCGAAGCTCTATCCGCGCGGGGCGGGCTTCTTCGGGGCGGCGATGAGGCCTTCACGCTGCAGGCGCTTGCGGGCCAGCTTGCGGGCGCGGCGAACCGCTTCGGCCTTTTGACGCGCGCGCTTTTCCGAGGGCTTCTCGTAAGCCACGTGCCGCTTCATTTCGCGGAACGAGCCTTCGCGTTGCATCTTCTTCTTCAGGGCTTTCAGCGCCTGGTCGACATTGTTGTCGCGGACGAAAATCTGAACCAGGGGACTCTCTCCTTCGTTCGGCCCGCCGCTAGCCGTGCGGCGTGGCGGACGAAATCAAATGTGATGTGGCCGCAGGAGGACCCTCCCGTGGCGAGGCGCGCGAGATAGCAGAGGCGGGAAGGCTTGTCTATCGGAGACGGCCCGCCCCGACCGGTGTAATGTAGCGCCATGATCGCAACCGACGACTGGGCTGTCCAAACCGAGCAGCAGGTTCTGGACCAGGCGCTGAAGCTGGCCCCCACCAGGGGCTGGGGCGGCGGCATGCTGCTGGGCGCCGGCAAGGCCTGCGGGCTGTCGGCCGGCGACGTGGAGCTGCTGTTTCCCAACGGCCCGCGCGACCTGGCCGCGCTGCTCTCGCGCCGACACGATGCTGTGGCGCTGGCGAGCCTGCCTGATCCCGCCGGCCTGAAGATTCGCGAGCGCATCCGCGCGGCCGTTATCGCCCGGCTCGACGCCGCCCAGGCCGACCGGGAGGCGGTGCGCCGCTGGGCCGGGTTCCTGGCCCTGCCGACCAACATGCCGCTGGCCCTGCGCCTGCTGTGGGAAAGCGCCGACGGCCTTTGGCGCTGGGCCGGCGACACGGCGACCGACGAGAACCACTACACCAAGCGCGCGATCCTCTCGGGCATCCTGATCCAGGTGACGGCCCTCGACCTGCAGCTCGGCCGCATCGAGGCCCTGGCGGCGCTCGACGCCCGCATCCAGAACGTCATGGACTTCGAGAAGTGGAAGGCGGGCTTCAAGCCGTCAGATCTGGCGAAGGATTTCGTCGGGGCGCTGGCGAGGGTTCGGTTCGGATAGCGCGGGGACATGCACTTTAGTGCGTGTCCCCTGTCGGAGCCGGAAAGAGGGGACACGTACTGAAGTACATGTCCCCGCCCCCTACCCCCTAAAGCGGCCGCACCCGGTTCACATGCCCCATCTTCCGCCCGGGCTTGGCCTTGCGCTTCCCATACAGGTGCAGCCGCGCGTCGGGATCCGCTGCGATCGCGGGCCAGGCCTCGACTTCCTCACCCAGCAGGTTGGTCATCTCCACCCGCACCATCGGCGTCGTGGCGCCCAGCGGCCAGCCGGCCACGGCGCGGATGTGCTGCTCGAACTGGTCGACCTCACAGCCGTCTTGGGTCCAGTGGCCGGTGTTGTGGACGCGCGGCGCGATCTCATTGACCAGCAGGCTCCCGTCGGCCAGCTCGAACAGCTCGATGCCCATCACCCCGATGTAGTTCAGCTCGCCAAGGATGGTCGCGGCGATGGCGGCGGCGGCGGCCTCGGTCTCGGCCGAGGTCACTGCCGGCGAGAGGGTCCGGCGCAGCACCCCGTTCTCATGCAGGTTGTCGGACAGCGGGTAGCTTACCGTTCTGCCATCGCGGCCGCGCGCGGCGATCACCGACAGCTCGCGCACAAAGGCGGCCTTCGCCTCCAGAATCGCCGGCTTGGCCCCGATGGCGGTGAACGCGGCGTCGGCCTCCGACGCATCCCGCACCCAGACCTGGCCCTTGCCGTCATAGCCCTCGCGGCGGGTCTTCAGCAGCGCCGGGGCGCCGAGCCGGACGAGCGCCGGGCCGATGTCGGCGGCGCTGTCGACGACCGCAAAAGCCACGGTCGCCACGCCGACGCTGTTCAGGAAGCTCTTCTCGACGACCCGGTCCTGCGCCGTCTCCAGCGCCCGGGCGTCGGGGGCCACGGCGGCGTTCAGGGCGATCAGCCGGGCCACGGTGGCGGCCGGCACATTCTCGAACTCGTAGGTGATCACGTCGCTGCAGACGGCCAGCCGGGCCAGCCCGTCGGGATCGTCATAGGCGGTGGTGATGGCCCGCGCCGACACCCGGCCGGCCGGACTGTTCGGCTCCGGCTCGAGGATCGCCACATCGAAGCCCAGCCGCGCGGCGGCCAGCGCCAGCATGCGGCCCAGCTGCCCGCCGCCCAGGATGCCGATGGTCGAGCCGGGAGGGAGGGGAAAGGCCATCAGTCCTCGACGGTCTCGGCGACGGCGTCGGTCTGGTTCGCCGCATAGGCTGCGACCCGCTCGGCCAGCGCCGGATCGGACAGCGCCAGGATGCGCGCGGCCAGCAGGCCGGCGTTCTTGGCCCCCGCCGCGCCGACGGCCAGCGAGCCGACCGGGATGCCGCCCGGCATCTGCACGATCGACAGCAGGCTATCGAGCCCGTTCTGCAGCTTGCTCTCCACCGGTACGCCCAGCACCGGCAGGTCGGTCATCGAGGCGGTCATGCCGGGCAGGTGCGCCGCCCCGCCGGCCCCGGCGATGATCACCTTGAACCCTGCGGCCTTGGCCCCGTGGGCGAAGGCGTACATCCGGTCCGGCGTGCGGTGGGCCGAGACGACCTTGGCTTCATAGGCCACGCCCAGCGCATCCAGGCTGTCGGCCGCGTGCTTCATCGTCGGCCAGTCTGAGCGGCTGCCCATGATGATGGCGACCGGCGGGCTTGCGCTCATGACGTGGTCATCTCCTGCCCAGCACCCCGGAAAACCCTGTGCTGGAAGGTCGCGGAGTATAGGCGCCGCTTGTGGCGCCGCAACCGATGCGTCAGATTCCTTTCGGGCGGGTGATGCGATATGATTCTCGAATGAAGATCGGCGGCGCACGAGCAGAGTCCTTCTCCGCGATCCGCAAGCGCGCCCTGGCGCAGGCGGGCGCCCAGGCGACGGCCTCGACGGTCGCCCCGGCGGACAAGACCGCCTTCCTCGGCCTCAGCGAAGCCGACCTGACCCCGGCCGTGCAGGGCGCGATCAAGACCCTGCTGACCGAGGTCGATGACCTGCGTGGCGAGGTCGGCCGGCTCAAGGGCCGCCTGACCGAAGTCGAGGCCCTGGCCGACCGCGATGTGCTGACCCCCCTGCTCGCGCACGAAAGCCCGGCGGTTGAGCAGG
>JBKJII010000127.1:0-3381 GCA_046598505.1 Caulobacter sp.
CCGGGATGGCCCCGTCCGCGCCGTCGAGCGCCTCCAGCAGCGCCTGCACGTGGGCTGCGGTGACGAAGGGGCGAGCGGCGTCGTGCACCAGCACCGGCTCGTCCGCCGGGCCGCTGATGGCCCGCAGCCCGGCCTGCACGGAAAGCGCGCGAGTCGGGCCGCCGGCAACGGTCCGCCAGCCTGTCAGGCCGGCAAGTGCGTCGGCGGCCAGAGCTTCGCCGCCGTCGCCCACCACCACGATCAGCTCGCGCGCGCCTGCAGCCAGCAAGGCTTCCACAGACCAGCGCAGCACCGGCTTTCCGGCCAGGATGCGCCATTGTTTGGCGAGGCCGGGCCCCGCGCGCGTGCCGCCGCCGGCGGCGACGATGACAACCGAAAAGCTCATTCGCCCTGTCTAGGCGGCGAAGGCCCCATCTCCAACCTTTACTGCACCGCACAATATGCCTAAAAAGGCAGCGTTCGGGGTGATTACAGAATGAGCACAACGCTCACAATCGGAGATGTGGAAGTGCCGGGGCGCGTGTGGATCGCGCCGATGACGGGCATTTCCGACCTCCCTTTCCGCAAGGCCGCGGGACGGCTTGGCGCGGCCTACGCGGCGACGGAGATGGTCGCCTGCGCCGAATTTGCGCGCCACAGGCCGGACGTCGTTCGCCGCGCGGCGATCGGCGACGGCCACCCCCTGATGGTCGTCCAGCTGGTCGGCCGCGAGCGCCGCTGGATCGCCGAGGGCGCGCGACTGGCTGCGGCGGCCGGCGCCCATGTCATCGATCTCAACTTCGGCTGCCCGGCGCGGGAAGTCACCGGCGTGCAGTCCGGCTCGGCCCTGATGCGCGACCTTGATCTCGCCCAGTCCCTCGTCGCCGCGGCGGTCGAGGCCGTGGACGTGCCGATCACGGTCAAGATGCGCCTGGGCTGGGACGACGCCACGCGCAACGCCCCGGAATTCGCGCGCCGCGCCGAGGCCGTCGGCGCCAGGGCCCTGACCGTGCACGGCCGGACCCGCTGCCAGTTCTACAAGGGCGCGGCGGACTGGACGGCCGTTCGTGACGTCAAGGACGCCGTCTCGATCCCGGTGATCGTCAATGGCGATATCGTCGACGGCGCCAGCGCCGCGCGCGCGCTGGAGCAGTCCGGCGCCGACGGCGTGATGGTCGGTCGCGGCGTGCTTGGCCGGCCCTGGATCGCCCGGCAGATCGAGGCCCAGCTGCGGGGCGAAGGCGACGCCGAGCCGGCCATGGCCGAGCGTCTGCAGATCGTGCTCGACCACTTCCGCGACAGCATCAGCTTCTACGGCGGTCGCCTGGGCCTGCGCACCTTCCGCAAGCATCTGGCCGCCTACATCGACAACGCCTCAATCCCGGCGACGGCCGAAGCTCGCCGCGAGGCGCGCCAGCGCATCTGCCGGCTGGACGATCCGGCCCAGGTCGAGGCGGCGCTGATCGCGCTGTGGACCGGCGAGCCGGAAAGGCTGGCTGCATGACCGGCCGTCTCTCCCTGGTGACCGGTCCCGCCGGGGCGGCGCTCAGGGCCGCCGCCTTCGACCTCAGCCCGGAACCGGCGCTGCTGATCGGCGCCGACGGTGCGCTGGCCGCCGCCAACGAGGCCGCCGAGGCGCTGTTTGGTCAGGGCCTCGGCCTGCTGTCGCGCGGCCGCATCAGCGGTGTCCTGCCGCCGTCCTCGCCGCTGATGGCGCTGCTGACCCGGGCTGTCGAAGAGGGCGTCCGGGTCCGCGAGCACGGCGTCGAGATCGCCCTGTTCGGTCATGCCGGCTTCGAGGCCGACTGCGCCGCCTCGCCGCTGGGCGACGGCGCGGTGCTGCTGACCCTGCATGTGCGCGGCGCGATCGGGGCCGAGCGGTCGGCCGATCCGGCCGGTTTGCGTTCGGTCGTGGGGCTGGGCCGCATGCTGGCGCACGAGATCAAGAACCCGCTGGCCGGGATCCGCGGCGCCGCGCAGCTGCTCAAGACCGGCGCATCGGCAGAGGACCAGCCCCTGGCCCAGCTGATCGTCGACGAGACCGAGCGAATCCGCCGCCTCGTCGACCGCATGGAGGCCTTCTCCGACGACGCGCCGCCCGAGCGCGAGGCGATCAACATCCACAGCGTGCTGGACCGGGTCCGCGCGCTGGTCGCCAACGGCGTGGCCGAGGATCTGGTGCTCAAGGAGCGTTACGACCCGTCGCTGCCCCCCACCTGGGGCGACGAGGATCTGCTGATCCAGATCTTCCTCAACCTGGTCAAGAACGCCGCCGAGGCCGCCAATATGCGCTCCGACGGCGGCGGCGAGATCACCATCTCCACCGCTTGGCGCCCCGGCGTGCGCATTCGTGACGCCAGGGGCCAGCTGCAACAGGGCGCGCCGCTCGAGGTCAAGATCCAGGACAACGGACCAGGTGTTCCGCCGCACATGCGCGACCACCTGTTTCAGCCGTTCGTGACCTCCAAGTCCTATGGCGCGGGCCTCGGCCTGGCGCTGGTCGCCAAGCTTGTCGCCGGCCATGGCGGCCTGATCGATTTCGACTCCGAGCCCGGCAGGACCGTCTTCCGCGTTCTCCTGCCCGTCGCTCCCTCCGGGACCCCCTGAATGAACCCCGCCACCAAGAAGATCCTCATCGCCGACGACGACAGCTCCGTGCGGTTGGTGCTGAGCCAGGCCTTCACCCGCCTCGGCTATCAGGTGCGGGCGACCGGCAACGCCGCGACGCTGCTGAAATGGGTGCAGGAAGGCGAGGGCGACCTGATCCTCACCGACGTGATGATGCCGGACGAGAACGTGTTCAACGTCCTGCCCAAGATCCGCAAGGAACGGCCCAAGCTGCCGATCATCGTCATGAGCGCGCAGAACACCCTGCTCACCGCGGTCAACGCCGCCGACGCCGGGGCGTTCGAATACCTGTCCAAGCCGTTCGACCTGGACGACGTCACCGCTGCGGCCCGCCGGGCCCTGTCGCGGCCGACCGACAACGAAGCCGCCAAGGCCCAGGCCCGGGCCATGAAGGACGAGCGCCTGCCGCTGATCGGCCGCTCGGCCCCGATGCAGGAGGTCTACCGCACGGTCGCCCGGCTGGTCGGCGCCGATCTGAAGGTGCTGATCCTCGGCGAATCCGGCACCGGCAAGGAGCTGGTCGCCCGCGCGCTCCACGACCTCGGCCGGCGTCGTGACGGCAAGTTCGTGGTCATCAACCTGGCCGCCGTGCCGCGCGAACGGGTCGAGACTGAGCTGTTCGGCAAGGACGACAGCGACCACGGCAAGCTGGTGGACGCCGACGGCGGCACCCTGTTCCTGGACGAGATCGGCGACATGCCGCTGGACGCCCAGACCCGCCTGCTGCGAGTCATCGATGGCTCCGAGCCGGCGCTGAACCCCAAGACCGGCCGC
>JBKJII010000143.1:0-1147 GCA_046598505.1 Caulobacter sp.
GCTGGCGCGGCCGGACCTGCCACAGGCGCTGTCCTTCGACACCGCGTTCCACGGGGGTCACGACCCCGTGGTCGATCGCCTTGGCCTGCCGCGCGCCTGGGAGGGCCGCGGCTTGCGGCGCTACGGCTTCCACGGCTTGTCCTATGAGTACGTCAGCGGACGTCTCGCTGAGTTCGATCCGCAGTTGGCGGCCGGCCGGGTCATTGCAGCCCACCTCGGCTCGGGCGCAAGCCTCTGTGCGATGCTGGGGGGACGGAGCGTCGACACCACCATGGGCGCGACACCGCTCGACGGCCTGCTGATGGGGACCCGTTGCGGGGCCCTCGATCCGGGCGTGATCCTGTTCCTGCAGCAGACTCACGGCCTGAGCGTCACGGAGCTGACCGATCTGCTCTACCGCCAATCCGGCTTGCTCGGAGTCTCGGGGATCAGCGCCGACATGCGCGTTCTGCTCGATAGCCAGGAGGTCCCGGCGAAAGAAGCGGTCGAGCTCTTTGTGTTTCGGGTGGCGCGGGAGGCCGCGGCGCTGGCTGGCTCCCTCGGTGGCCTGGACGCGTTCATCTTCACTGGAGGGATAGGCGAGAATGCGCCGGAGGTCCGAGCCGCCGTCTGCCACAGGCTTGAATGGCTAGGCGTCGAACTCGATGATGCGGCCAACCTGCGCGGGGACGACTGGATCAGCTCAGGCAGGAGCCGGGTGGCGGTCTGGGTGATCCCGACCGACGAAGAACAGATAATTGCGCGCCATACGCTCTTGGCGATGGGCCTGTCGGCGTCGGACCGAGCCGGGGTCGAAGGCGAGAAGAGGATCCCGTGACCTGCAAATGCGACGATGGTGACGCTTACGAAGGGCGGACGCGATCTGACCGCCTCAATCGGGGGTGCTTCTGCCGCACGCTTGATGCCACGGCGCTGGCCGCGGCGCTCGCACACGAGCTAGACGGCGAGGGTCTGCCGCCAGACTTGCTGCTGAGTCGGCCCGGCCTCTTCTCAGCCGTTCCGGTGTTCCTGACCTCAGCGAACATGGATGAGCTCCATCAAGTCGTCGGCGCGATCCAGGAGGTGGCCGGCAATCCCGGCTATCGCGAAGCCGCCCTGGCCTGGGCGCCGGCAGTCGCCCAAACCGACTTCGGTCCGCGCGGGGCGC
>JBKJII010000155.1:0-1497 GCA_046598505.1 Caulobacter sp.
GCCGGCGGCATCACCCAGCACATCGGCGCCTATCAGGTGCGTCTGGAAGACGGCCAGAAGGTCACCTTCCTCGACACCCCGGGCCACGCGGCGTTCAGCGCCATGCGCGCCCGCGGCGCCAACATCACTGACATCGTCATCCTGGTGGTGGCGGCTGATGACGGCGTGATGCCCCAGACGATCGAAGCCATCCAGCACGCCAGGGCGGCCGGCGTTCCGATCATCGTGGCCGTCAACAAGATGGACAAGCCGGACGCCAATCCCCAGCGCGTCATCAACGAACTGCTCCAGCACGAGATCGTCGTCGAAAGTCTCGGCGGCGAGACCCAGCTGGTCGAGGTCTCGGCCAAGGCCGGCACGGGCCTCGACGAACTGGTAGAGCGCATCCTGCTGCAGGCCGAAATTCTCGACCTCAAAGCCAACCCCGACCGTACGGCCGAGGGCGTGGTCATCGAGTCCAAGCTGGACAAGGGCCGCGGCGCCGTCGCCACGGTGCTGGTCAAGCGCGGCGCTCTCAAGCGTGGCGACATCGTGGTGGCCGGCGCGGCCTGGGGCAAGGTTCGCGCCCTGCTCAACGAACGCGACGAACAGCTGACCGACGCCGGTCCCTCGACCCCGGTCGAGATCCTCGGCCTCGACGGCACGCCCGACCCGGGCGAGCCCTTCGCCGTGGTCGAGAACGAGGCCCGCGCCCGTGAACTGACCGAGTACCGTGTCCGTCTGAAGCGCGAGCGGTCCGCCGCCAGCGGTCCGATGGCCGGCGCCTCGATGGCCGACATGATGGCCAAGCTGCAGGACAAGCGGATCAGCGAGCTGCCCCTGGTCATCAAGGGCGACGTTCAGGGTTCGGTCGAAGCCATCGTCGGCTCGCTGGAGAAGATCGGCACGGACGAAGTCCGCGCGCGCATCATCCTCTCCGGCGCCGGGGCGATCAGCGAGAGCGACGTGATGCTGGCCAAGGGCGCCGGCGCTCCGCTGCTCGGCTTCAACGTCCGCGCCTCGCGTCAGGCCCGTGACCTGGCCGAGCGCGAAGGTGTCGAGATCCGCTACTACGCGATCATCTACGACCTGCTCGACGACATCAAAGGCGTGCTTTCGGGCATGCTGGTCCCGATCCAGCGCGAAACCTTCCTCGGCAATGCCGAAGTGCTGCAGGCGTTCGACATCTCCAAGGTCGGCAAGGTCGCCGGCTGCCGGGTGGTCGAGGGCGTGGTCCGCAAGGGCGCCAAGGTCCGGATCGTCCGCGAAAACGTGGTCGTGCTCGAACTGGGCACCCTGCAGACCCTCAAGCGCTTCAAGGACGAAGTGCCCGAGGTCAACGCGGGCCAGGAATGCGGCATGGCCTTCGCCGGCTTCCAGGACATCCGCGCCGGCGACCAGATCGAGTGCTTCACGGTCGAAGAGATCAAGCGCACGCTCGACTAGGATTCTCCCTCCCCTTCATGGGGAGGGATGTCGGCGTGAAACGACGACAGGGTGGGGTAGGGCTGGAATTCC
>JBKJII010000156.1:0-3817 GCA_046598505.1 Caulobacter sp.
AGGGGTGATAGCCGTTGCCCCTGCCAGGGCCTGTCAGCATGGTGGCAGGGCCGGATGAATTTTCTGGCACTGGTCTAGTTGCAATTAGGCCGGCGGGCGCCTATCTCCTCCGTAGAAAGGGAGATACCCCATGATTGACCGCAGGCCATTCGAGCAACTGGGCCATGCCGACCACGGCTGGCTGAACGCCCGCCACCACTTCAGCTTTTCCAGCTGGCACGATCCCGCCCGCATGGGCTGGGGCGCGCTGCGCGTGTGGAACGACGACGAGATCGCGCCGAAGTCCGGCTTTCCGCCGCACCCGCACAACGACATGGAAATCATCACCTATGTCCGCACCGGCGCGATCACCCACCAGGACAGTCTGGGCAACAAGGGCCGCACAGGCGCCGGCGACGTTCAGGTGATGAGCGCCGGGACCGGCATCCGCCACGCCGAGTACAATCTCGAGGACGAGACCACGACCCTGTTCCAGCTGTGGATCGAGCCTCGCGACCGCGGCGCGGCGCCGTCCTGGGGCCAGAAGCCGTTTCCGAAATCGGACCGGTCCGGCAAGTTCGTCGCCCTGGCCAGCGGCTTCGGCGACGAGGGGGCCCTGCCCATCCGCACCGACGCGCGGGTGCTGGGCGCCACGCTGAAGGCCGGGGAGACCACGACCTATGAACTGGGAGACGGCCGACACGGCTATCTGGTGGCCGCCACCGGCGAAGTCGCGGTCAACGGCGTCACCCTCAACGCCCGCGATGGCGCAGCGATCCGGGACGAACCGGTGCTGACCATCACTGCCTCGGCGGACGCGGAGCTGGTCATGGTCGACTCGGCCTGAAATCCCCATTTTCGGGCAAGTGGGCGAACGGGTTCAGTTTTTTCGTTTGACCAGCGGAGAAGGCGGACTCTACGAGTTACCATTCCGTCATGAAGTCCGGCGGCGATCCTGTCGCCGGACTCCACGGCCTTTGGGCAGCCAACCACGCCGTGCGCTTCGAACTGATCCGAATTCTGCTGGTCGACGACAACCACCACATGCGGGTGTTGTTGACGGAGATTCTGCGCGCCATCGGGGTGAGGCACGTGTTCGAGGCGGGCGACGGGGCCGAGGCGCTGCAGCTGATGCGGACGCATCAGGTCGATATCGTCATGACCGACCTGGCCATGCAGCCGCTGGACGGCATCGACTTCGTCAAGCTGCTGCGCAACTCACCGGACAGCCCCAACCAGATGTGCCCGGTCATCATGATCACCGGGCATTCGACCTCGCGCCGGGTGGCCGAGGCGCGCGACGCCGGGGTCAACGAATTTCTTGCCAAGCCGGTGACCGCCCGGGGTGTGATCGAGCGGATCGGCGAGATTGTCGAACACCCCCGGCCCTTTGTGCGGGCCGGCGACTATTTCGGGCCCGAGCGGCGGCGCAAGACAGAGGCGCACTTCGCCGGTCCCTGGCGGCGCAGCAGCGATCCGACTCAGAGCGAGCCCGCGCCGCCGCCGGCCTGAGCGGCCATGATTTCGTGACGTTTGGACGGCAGGCTCCCGACGTTCCTGGAGTCGACCGATGTCCCCGCGCAGAGTCTATCCCTTGTTGATCCTTGCTGCCGCCCTGGGCCTGCAGGGTTGCCTCGCAGTCGCTGTCGGCGGGGCCGTCGTCGGCACGGCCGCCACCGTAGTCGTCGGCACGGCCAAGGTCGGCGGGGCTGTCGTCGGCGCGGCGATACCGGACGGAGACAAGAAGGACCGAAAGAAGAAGCGCGACCGCTAAAGGGCCAGCGCGCAGCTTTCGCTGATGGTCGGGCGCGAGACGACGATGCGGGACAGGCCCGGGAAGTTGGGGCGCAGGCGCTCGGCGAAATAGAGGCAGAGGCGCTCGAGCGTCGGGGCTTCCAGGCCGGGCTTGTCGTTCAGCAGGCCATGATCCAGTTCGCCGGCGACCGCCTTCAGGGCCTTGTCCAGGCCATCCAGGTCGACAACCCAGCCGGCGGGGGCCGCCGCGCCGCGCACGCTGGCTTCCACCCGGAACGAGTGGCCGTGCAGGCGGCGATAGCGGTGGTCCGCCTCGCCCTCCTCAATGAAATGGGCGGCGTCGAAGGTCGCGGCCTTCGTGATCTCGAAGATGGCTTCAGTCATGGCTTCTTGAGGTGGCCTGGGAGGCTTCAGGTCCGCAGGATGCGGTCCCTATCCGTCAGGGCAGGCCGAGATACTTGTGTGTCTGGACGCTTAAACGCCAACGGGGGTGGGAAAGGCAATAGGCGACCGCCGCCGCCGTGTTGGCCGCCTGGTCTGCGGAGTCCATCGGCTGAAGGAAAAACCGCTCGAAATCGAGGCCTGCGAAGCGGGCGGGATCGACGCCCGGCTGGGGGTAGACCAGCTTCAGCTCCTGGCCCGAGGTCTGGACCACCGCCGCATCCGCTTTCGGGCTGACGCAGATCCAGTCGATGCCCGCCGGCGCCTTGAGCGTGCCGTTGGTCTCCACCGCGATCATGAAGCCGCGGGCGTGCAGGGCGTCGATCAGCGGCGTGTCGAGCTGCAACAGCGGCTCGCCGCCCGTGCAGACAACCAGGCGGTTGTCGGCCGGACCTGTCCAGGCGGCCTCGACCGCCGCAGCCAGCGCGTCCGGCGTCGTGAACTTGCCGCCGCCCGGTCCGTCGGTCCCGACGAAATCGGTGTCGCAGAAGGTGCAGACCGCCTTGGCCCGGTCCTTCTCGCGGCCGGACCAGAGATTGCAGCCCGCGAAACGGCAGAATACCGCCGCCTTGCCGGCCTGACCGCCCTCGCCCTGCAGGGTCAGGAAGATCTCCTTGACCGCGTAGCTCATGCCGCGAACGCCTCGTAGCCGCGCCGGCGCAGTTCGCAGGCCGGGCAGGCGCCGCAGCCGTAGCCCCAGGGATGCAGGGTCCCCCGTTCGCCCAGGTAGCAGGTGTGGCTGGCCTCCACCGTGATCGCGACCAGCGCCTCGCCGCCCAGGCTCCGGGCCAGGGACCAGGTCTCCGCCTTGGTCAGCGCCATCAGCGGGGTCTCGATGCGGAAGGCCTGTTCCATGCCCAGGTTCAGCGCCCGCTCCATGGCGTCCAGGGTCTCGCGGCGGCAGTCGGGATAGCCGGAGAAGTCGGTCTCGCACATGCCGCCCACCAGCACGTTCAGCCCCCGCCGGTCGGCGAGCGCCGCGGCATAGGTCAGGAACACCAGGTTGCGGCCCGGCACGAAGGTCGAGGGCAGGCCCCGGTCGGTGGTCTCGATGACCCGATCGGCGGTCATTGCAGTCTCGGCGATGGCGCCGAACGCGGTGATGTCGATCGCATGGTCCTCGCCCAGCCGCGCGCCCCAGTTCGGGAACTCGCGGGCGATGCGTTGGCGCACCGCTTGGCGGGCCTCGAGCTCGACCGCGTGGCGCTGGCCATAGTCGAAGCCCACGGTCTCGACGCGCCCGTACCGTTCCAGGGCCCAGGCGAGACACGCCGTGGAATCCTGGCCGCCGGAAAACAGGACGAGGGCGGCGTCGCTCATCGGCTCCATATGGGCCGGAAGCCGGCGGCTGGGAAGCGTCACGCGGAGGCTTCCGCAGCCCCCGCCCTGACGGCAACTTGGGTGTCCCCCGCGCCACACCGATCAGCGCAATCCATTACACGGCCAAGGCTTACATCGACAGTTTGTCGCAGTCTGACAAGCACCCGGCCTGCTGAACGGCGGCCACGCCGCCTCCCCGATCCAGTTCGATCGACACGTTCAAACGGGCCCAGTCGAACCCGTGGCTGACCCTGGTCAAGTCGAGCGCGCCCTCCAACTGCGTGGTGACCATCGCCTCGGCGGAAGGCGCTCTCGGCATTGC
>JBKJII010000482.1:0-3525 GCA_046598505.1 Caulobacter sp.
GTCACGATCACTTCCGACACGGCATTGGGGTCGGTGCCTGCCTCAGCCGCCCAAGCGCCGGGCGCGGCGCACAGGGCAAGGCTGCTCGCGGCGGTCAGCAGGAAAAGACGACTATGCATTTGTGGGGCCCAGCGCTTGGTTAGACTCGGAGTGTTATGAAATAACATATCCCGCCGTCAAGCCCTCGCCACGGCTTTCGTCTTGACGACGCCCCCGCCATCGCCGACTCGGTCATCAGGCTTCGCGGCGAGAGGGCTCGATATGATCGGCGGACGGACCATCGCGGCGGCGGCCATCGTCGCCCTGACTCTGACGGCAGGGCTGGTGTTGGCGCGGGACGAGCGCCCCACCGGCTATCTCGCGACCGAGGCCCTGCCCGACAGCCTGGCCCTGCTCCCGCCGCCGCCGGCCGCCGGATCGCCCGAGGCCGTTGCTGAAGCGGCCTATTTCCTCGAGACCCGCAAGCTGGCGGGCACGCCGCGCTGGGCCCAGGCCGCCGTTGATGCCGAGCCCTTCGGCGACAAGGCGCATGCCAGTCTGGCCTGCGCGGCCGGCGTGGCGATCACGGTCAAGGACACGCCGACCCTCTCGCGGATGCTCGACCGCATGGTCATCGATGCCGGCCGCAGCGTCGGCGGCGCCAAGGCCCGCTACAACCGCCTGCGCCCACTGGTCGGCCACGACGACGCGCCGATCTGCGTCCCGCGCGAGGACTGGATGCAGACCAATCCGTCCTACCCTTCCAGCAGCGCCGAAGCGGGCTGGGCCTGGGCGCTGGTGCTGGCCGAACTGCTGCCGCAGAAGGCCACGCCGATCATCGCCCGGGGCCTGGCCATCGGCGAAAGCCGGGCCATCTGCGGCCTGCACTATCCGAGCGACGTCACCGCCGGCCAGACCATGGCTGCGGCCCTGGTCGCCCGCCTGCATGCCGATCCGGTGTTCATGGCCGATCTGGAGGTGGCGAAGGCGGAGCTGGCGAAAGCCCCGCCGGCGACGGGGTGTGGGCGCTAGCGCCTGAGGATGCTCCCCCACCGGGGGAGCTGTCTGACCGAAGGGCTGACTGAAGGGGGCCATGGCCGGCGCCCTGCGCTTCCCATCCATATTTTCGTCATCGTCGGACTTGTTCCGACGACCCAGGCACACAGCCCCGCAGGCTGGATCCCGGGACCCACCGGAACCCGTGAGATCATGGGTCGTCGGAACAAGTCCGACGATGACGACCGGTCGGTGGGTTCACCAAAAGCCGGCGTACAGCCCTCTTCCGCCACCCTTCGATGGGGGAGAATCTAGGCCTCACCCCCCCACACCAGATGCCGCTCCAGCGCGTGGCCGGGGGGCAGCATCGGGTGGTTGAAGTCGAGGTCCGGTCGCCGCGTCATGCCAAGCCGGCCCATCACCGCCTGTGACGGCAGGTTCGGCATGGCCGTGAAGGCCACGATCTGCTTCAGGCCCAGCCGCGCGAACCCGTCGTCCAGCGACGCCCGCGCGGCCTCGGTCGCATAGCCCTGCCCCCAGGCGTGGCGCGCGAACCGCCAGCCCGCCTCGACGCCCGGCGCCAGCGGATTGGTGTCGCGCAAATTCATCAGGCCGGTGAAGCCGAGGAAGGCGCCGTCTTCGCGCCGCTCGACCGCCCACAGGCCGAAGCCGTGCCGGTCGATGTGGTCCTGGTTGCCCGCCGCCATGGCGTCGCTCTCGGCGCGCGTATGGGTCGACGGGAAATGCCGCATGACCTCGGGATCGGCGTTCAACGCCGCCCAGGGCGCGAGGTCTTCAGGGCGCCAGTTGCGGAGAATGAGGCGCGGCGTCTCGATCACGCAGGCCTCGGCGCCGACAGCGCGCCGTATAGATCCGGTCGGCGATCACGGAAAAAGCCCCAGGCCGCGCGGTGCGTGGCCAGGAAGTCGAGGTCGACCGTCGTGCTGACCAGCCCCTCGTCGTCGCGGCCGAGCTCGGAGACCAGGTCCCCGCGATGGTCGGCGATGAAGGACGAGCCATAGAAGCTCTGGCCGCCGTTGGGATAGCCGTCCCACGGCTCGAAGCCGATACGGTTGGCCCCGACCACCGGGATGACGTTGCTGACCGCGTGACCCTGCATCGCCCGCCGCCAGGGCAGGGCGGTGTCGAGGCTGGCGTCGTGTGGCTCGCTGCCGATGGCCGTCGGATAGAGCAGCGCCTCGGCGCCCATCAGGGCCATGGCCCGGGCGCACTCGGGGTACCACTGGTCCCAGCAGATGCCGACGCCGATGCGGCCGTGCCGGGTGTCCCAGACCCGGAAGCCGGTGTCGCCCGGCCGGAAATAGTATTTCTCCTGGTAGCCGGGACCGTCCGGGATGTGGCTCTTGCGGTAGACGCCCAGCAGCGAGCCGTCCGCGTCGGCCATCACCAGGCTGTTGAAGTAGTGCGGGCCTTCCTTCTCGAAGATCGAGATCGGAATGACCACGCCCAGCTCGCCGGCCAGCGGGGCCAGCGCCTTGACGCAGGGATGCTCCCGCCAGGGGTGCGCAGCCGCGAACCAGCGCTCCTCCTGCGTGACGCAGAAGTAGGGCCCCTGGAACAGCTCCGACGGCAGGATCACCTGCGCCCCGCCGGCGGCGGCCTCGCGGATGAAGCCCTCGGTCTTCCGGATGTTGGCGTCCATATCCATGCCGTAGGACGTCTGGATCGCCGCGAGGCTCAGGGTGCGGGCCATCAGGCGGGCTCCTGCTGGGTGATGCAGTGGAACGAGCCACCGCCGGTCAGGACGGCGTTGGACGGCAGGCCGATGGCCTTGCGCTCGGGAAACAGGCTCTGGACCGCGTCGACCGCGAAGGCGCCGGCCCTGGCGTCCTCGTAGAGCGGCACGATCACGGCGCCGTTGGCGATGATGAAGTTCATGTGGCTGGCCGGCGCAGGGCCGCCGTCGCCGTCGATCCAGCCGGGCGACGGGATGCGCATGACCTGCAGCTGGCCGCCGCGGGCGTCGGTCATCAGCGACAACTCGCGCGCGGTCTCGTCATAGAGCCGGGCATTGGGATCGGCCCGGCCCCAGGCGATCGGGCAGGCGACGACGCCGGGCGCGACGAAGCGGGCCAGGTTGTCGACATGGCCGTCGGTGTGGTCGTTGCGCAGACCGTCGCCGAGCCACAGCACCTTGCGGGCGCCCAGCGCCTCGCCCAGCGCGGCTTCCGCGTCGGCCTGGGTCCAGCCGGGATTGCGATTGGGATTGGGCAGGCACTGGCGGGTCGTCAGCACGGTGCCCAGGCCGTCATGGTCGAGCGCCCCGCCCTCGATGACGAAGCCGTTGACGTCGAGCGGCGCGCCGGACGCGGCGGCGATCTGGGACGCGACCTGGTCGTCGCCCTCCATCTCGTACTTGCCGCCCCAGCCGTTGAACCGGAAGCCGGCGGCGCGGCCGTCGCTGCGGAAGATCGGGCCGGTGTCGCGCAGCCAGATGTCACCGAACAGCGCCCGGACAATCTCCACGCCGGCGACGTCGTCCAGCCGGGCTCTGGCGGCCGCCTCGGCCTCGTCGCCGCAGACCATCAG
>JBKJII010000001.1:0-2686 GCA_046598505.1 Caulobacter sp.
CCGCTGAACCGCCGTTCGACGATCTCGATCAACTTCTGATCCTGATCACGGCGTAAAAGCTGAACCAAAGCGGGGCCCCGGTGGAAACACCGGGGCCTTTGCCTTTGAACGAAGCCCGGACACGGGCGTGGCTGTGCGAGTGAGACCATGACCCTGCCCCGGCTTGACGCCGACCGACGGTCCGGGTTCTGACGGCGGGATGGTTCTCCGCACGCTTCTGTCACCGCGAAAAACCCGGCCCGGCGCTGTCCAGGCGATGCGGGACGGGAGTCGGTGGCGTCTCACCCGACCGGGACGCGCTGCGCCCACCATCACCGACAATGACCGCGCCCGGTCGGCTGTCGAGATCAACGACCTGCTCGGCGAAATGATCGGCCGGCTGGCGAAGCGGCCCGAGGTGTGGCGGCTGGAGCTGATGAAGTCCGCCTTCACAAACGGCCGGACGACACCCGGCCTGTCGCGGGTATTCGTGTCAAAGGCGCTTGCGGCGCCTGACGAGGTCCATGTCATCGCCGGTCCGGCAGGCGAAGCGTCCCGTTTCGCCGTCGCGGCGGCGTTCCGCAACGCCAACGCGTCCGTCGTCGGCACATGGAGCCATGACCTGCTGACGCGCCTGCGCACCGTGGCGGCGGGCGTCCTGGCGCTGGCCGCCTATGGATGGGTTGTGGTTCGCGCGCTCAACTGGCCCAGCCGGTTGCCGGCGGGCATCCGGATTGCGGTGGCGGTCCATGCCGAGGTGGTCAACCGAACGGGCCACATCCTGAAAATCCTCAAGGATCTCGACCCGCAAACGACAGTGATCGTCATCATTGGCCGTCCACGTATCGGTCTGGCCGCGGTCCAGACTCTCTTGCGTGAGCGCGGCTGGACTGGCGCGGTGGTCCGATGCTTCGATCTTGCCTCCGCGCTGCGCAGCCTGCCCCAATCCTTGACCCTGGCGGCGGCGGGTCCGGGCGCGGTGGTCGAGAGTGACTACCTGCCGTCATTTCGCGACCGGATCGCCGCCATGTTCCGGATATTCCTCGGCGCGGCGACGGCAGAGTGGTGGCGACGGCAGTCGGCCCGGCCGGAGGTCGTCGTCTTCGGCCACAACGGTCTTTCCGACACCGTTCTGCTTGACCGCGCGCAACAGGCTCAGGGGGCCAGGACCGTCCACTGGATGCACGGCGTCAGCGCAGGCCGCATCTATGTCGGCGTCTCAAGTCTGTGCGTGTACCAGTGCGGCCACGATGCGCGCTGGCACGACCGGCTGGGGGGTTATGCCCGCAACATCAGCTTCCCGGCGGCCAAGCCTGCTTTTCGCACCGGCGAGGCCGGCTGGGTGGTGGCGACCAACTTCACCCATCCCGGCTATACCTTCTATCCCTCGGTCGGCCCGGCCCATGAGCTGGAATTGATGGCCATCGTCGCCGAGGCCGCCCACCGGTCGGGCGTCTCGCCCGATCTGGTGGTCTGGAAACCCCACCCCGTGTTCTATCTGGTAGAGCCCGAGACCCGACGACTGGTCACCGATGCCCTCGCGGCCCACGGCTTCCGGCTGTGGCCTGAAGAAGACCGCGACTTTTCCCGATGCGCCATGTTCGAAACGATCATCACCACGCCGTCGGGGGTGGCGCTGGACGTGCTGAAGCTTGGGCGACTGCCGGTCATGGCAGCTTTCCATCCGATTGATCCCGACCACATGCTCTCGTGCTTCCCCCTGCGAGCGGGAACGGTCGAGGGACTGCTCGAGCAGCTCGCCGTCGCCCGCGATCACGCCCAGGCGGCGGAGCGGTTCGAAGCGACCTGGCGGGCGATCGAGCCCGGCCGCACGCCCGCTTTCCACGAAATCGTGCAGGCGGCGCTGGAAACCTAGCGGCGGCGGCGGACCACTTTCGTCGTCGCCCTCTCTGATCCATAGTCCGATCCACAAAATAGGGGCTCCATCGTGATCAACAGCAACCGCTCTGACCGGCGCATCGGCGCATGAGAGCGATCAAGGACTGGCTGAAGCAGGGTCTGCCGAAGCCGCTGCTGCGCCTCGCCATGGGCGTGTTCTATTATGTCGAGCGCCTCAGGCATTGGGTGCTGGTGCTGGTGCAACTTCGCGGCGCCGATGCCGGGTCGACCTTCAAGCTGTGGCTCAGCGCGCTGGCTTCGCCCGTGACCGCCTTCGGCAAGTTCGGCCGCTGGGAGAATCCCCGGCTGCTGTTCGACGTGACGGTCAGAGCGCCGGGCATCGGGCAGTTCTACTGCAGGGCCAACATGGATGATCTCTTTCATGTGCTCCCGTCCGCCCAGGCCGGCGTCTACAAAACGCTTGCCGATCATCTGAAGCCGGGGATGACCTTCATCGACGCGGGCGCCAACATCGGCTTCTTCACTGTGCTTGGCGCCAACCTCGTCGGCCCGACGGGCAGAGTGATTGCAGTGGAGATGATGCCGGCGACGGCCGCCGTCCTGCGTCGCCACATCGCCGACAACGGCCTGACCAATGTCCAGGTTGTCGAGCTGGCGCTCTCGGACCAGGCCGGCCAGGAAGTTGTCGCCCACACTCCGCGATTCCACGCCGGCCAGGCCAGCATCGTCACCGAGGAATTCCATGGCGACGAGACAATCGAGATCAGGGTTATGACGACGACGCTGGACGCCCAGACCCTGGACCTGGCGCAGATCGACTTCATGAAGGTCGACCTGGAGGGCGCCG
>JBKJII010000054.1:0-4531 GCA_046598505.1 Caulobacter sp.
TGGGCGTGGGCCTGCCCGACGCGCGGGGCGACACCATCTACAACGGCGCCGTGGACAACGCGACGGGCGTCGCCGCCCTGCTGGAGATCGGCCGGATGTACGCCGCCGCCCCGCAACCGGACCGCTCGGTGGTGTTCCTCGCCGTGACGGCCGAAGAAAAGGGTCTGCTGGGCTCGGAATACTACGCCGCCAACCCGCTCTATCCGCTGGCGACAACCGTGGCCGACATCAACATGGACGGCTTCTCGCCGACCGGCCCGTCGCATGACTACACTACCTCGGGCGACGGCAAGGTCAGCCTGCAGGACGACCTGGTGGCGGCGCTCAAGGCCGCGGGCCGCACCTTCACGCCCGACCCCGTGCCGGAAGCCGGCCACTTCTTCCGCTCGGACCACTTCCCGTTCGCCAAGCGCGGCGTTCCGGCCATCTCGGTCGGCCCGGGCGAGGACCTGATCGTCGGCGGCGTTACGGCCGGCAAGGCCTATAGCGCCATGTATATCAAGGACCGCTATCACCAGCCGGCCGACGAATGGTCGGACGACTGGGACCTGTCGGGCATGACCGCCGACATCGGCCTGCTCTACGGCCTGGGCCGTGACCTCGCGACCTCGACGCGCTGGCCGGAATGGCAGGCGGGTTCGGAGTTCAAGGCCATCCGCGACGCGACCGGCGCAGACCGGCCCTAACCGGGCCAGCCGGCCATGACCGTCAGCGTCTTCGACCTGTTCAAGCCCGGCATCGGGCCGTCCAGCTCGCACACCATGGGCCCGATGACCGCCGCGGTGCGGTTCATCGGGCTGCTGCGGGCGGCCAGCCTGCCCACGCCGATCACGCGGGTGGAGGTCAAGCTCTACGCCTCTC
The DNA here is from genome assembly GCA_046598505.1 of Caulobacter sp. Lineage (GTDB taxonomy): Bacteria > Pseudomonadota > Alphaproteobacteria > Caulobacterales > Caulobacteraceae > Caulobacter. Next base: position 862 of record JBKJII010000054.1, read on the forward strand.
TCGCCCTGACCGGACGCGGCCACGCCACCGACACGGCGGTGATGCTGGGGTTGATGGGGTTCGAGCCCGCAAGCCTCGATCCGGACGCCGGCGAGGCGGCCCTGACCGACCTGCGCGCCGCACAATGGATGACCCTCGGCGGCGACGGCCCGGGCATCGGCTTCGACGAGGCGACCGACATCGTCTGGGCCGGCCGCGAGCGGCTGCCGCAACATCCCAACGCCCTGACCTTCACCGCTTTCGCCGGCGAGGCGATCCTGCTGCAGCGGTCATACTTCTCCATCGGCGGCGGCTTCGTCCGCGACGAGGACGAGATCTTCCGCAACACCGGCGACGAGGACGGGCCCGTCGTGCCCTATCCCTACGAATCCGGCGCCGAGTTGCTGGCCATGACGGCGGCCGGCGGGGTGACGATCGCGCAGGCGATGATGGCCAACGAGCGGGTGCGCCGTTCGGAGGCCGAGGTCATCGAAGGCCTCGACACCATCTTCGACGCCATGGAGGCCTGTATCGACCGGGGCATGCGCATCGGCGGAACCCTGCCGGGCGGGCTGAACGTCAAGCGCCGGGCGCAACAGGTGCACCAGGCCATCATGGCCAAGGTCGAGAAACAGATCAGCGACCCGCTGGCGGCGATGGACTTCGTCAACCTCTGGGCCCTGGCGGTCAACGAGGAGAACGCCGCCGGCGGCAAGGTGGTCACCGCTCCGACCAATGGCGCAGCCGGACTGATCCCGGCCGTGCTGCGGTTCTACGACCGGTTCTATCAGGGCACGGCCGAGGGGCGCCGGACCTTCCTGCTGACCGCCGCCGCCATCGGCGCCCTGTACAAGAAGAACGCCTCGATCAGCGGCGCCGAGGTCGGCTGCCAGGGCGAGGTGGGCGTCGCCTGCTCGATGGCCGCGGCCGGCCTCTGCGCGGCCATGGGCGGCACCAACGCCCAGATCGAGAACGCCGCCGAGATCGGCATGGAGCACAACCTCGGCCTCACCTGCGACCCGATCGGGGGCCTCGTCCAGATCCCCTGCATCGAGCGCAACGCCATGGGCGCCATCAAGGCCATCGACGCCGCCCGCCTGGCCCTGCTGGGCGACGGCGAGCACTCCGTCAGCCTCGACAAGGTCATCGCCACCATGAAACGGACCGGCGAGGACATGAACGAGATCTACAAGGAGACCTCGCTGGGCGGCCTGGCCGTGGGTCTGGCGGTGAACCGGGTGGAGTGCTGAGGGTTCGAGACGCGATCCAGAAGGATCGCTCCTCACCCTGACGAGCATTTGTGCAGCCCAACCAAGTTCGTCATCCTGAGGAGCCCGCGCAGCGGGCGTCTCGAAGGACGCAGGACCGATGAGCAACCCCACCCAAATCCGCGTCGGCGTCGGCGGCTGGACGTTCGAGCCGTGGCGCGGGGTTTTCTATCCTGACACGCTCAAGCAGAAGGATGAGCTCGGCTATATGAGCCGCCAACTGCGGTCGATCGAGATCAACGGCACCTACTACTCGACGTTCAAGCCCGACAGCTGGCGCAAGTGGCGCGACGAGACGCCGGACGGGTTCGTGTTCACCGTCAAGGGCAGCCGATTCACCACCAACCGCCGCGTGCTGGCCGAGGCCGGCGAAAGCCTGGGCCGGTTCTTCGACCAGGGCATCAGCGAGCTGGGCGACAAGCTGGGGCCGGTGTTCTGGCAGTTCGCCAACAGCAAGAAGTTCGACCCCGACGACTTCGGCGCCTTCCTCGAACTGTTGCCGAAGTCGGTCGACGGCGTGCCGTTGCGCCACGCGGTCGAGGTGCGGCATGACAGCTTCTGCACGCCCGAGTTCCCGGCCCTGCTGCGCAAGCACAACATCGCCAACGTCTACGCCGACCACGCCACCTATCCCGAGATCGCCGATGTGACCGCCGACTTCGTCTACGCCCGGCTGCAGACCGGCTCGGACGACGTTGACACGGCCTATGCGCCGAAGGATCTCGACCGGTGGGCGAGCCGGCTGAAGACCTGGGCCAACGGCGGCGAGCCGGAGGATCTGCCCAAGGTCGATCCCGGATTTCTGCCGGTGGCGAAGCCCCGCGACGTGTTCGCCTTCATCATCCACGAAGGCAAGGTGAGGGCGCCGCACGGGGCGCAGGCGTTGCAGGGGTTGGTGGACAAATAGTTTCCTCTCCCGGAGGGAGAGGTGGCCCGGCGGAGCCGGGTCGGAGAGGGAAGACCTGCTGGTCAGAATTCTTCCGTCGTCACTGGCTACTCCCGCTCCACCATGCTCCGCATGGTCCCCCTCTCCCTCCGGGAGAGGACAAAACGACCATGTCCGAAAACCGCGAGACTCCCGCCGCCCAGACCCCCATCATCCCCGCATGGACCTGACCCCCGACGCCTGTTACCGCGCCATCGAGACGCGCGACGCGCGGTTTGACGGGCGGCTGTTTATCGGCGTGACCAGCACCGGCATCTACTGCCGGCCGGTCTGTCCGGCGCGGACGCCGTTGCGCAAGAACTGCACCTTCCACCGCTCCGCCGCCGCGGCCGAGGAGGCCGGGTTCCGCGCCTGCCTGCGCTGTCGGCCGGAGACCTCGCCGGACCTCGGCGCCTGGCTGGGGACATCCGCGACGGTACGCAGGGCCCTGACCCTGATCGAGAGCGGTGCGCTGGACGAGGGCGATGTCGAGGCCCTGGCCGCGCGGCTCGGGGTCGGCGACCGCCAGCTGCGGCGGCTGTTCAAGGAGCACCTCGGCGCCTCGCCCGTCGGCGTGGCCCAGACCCGCCGCGTGCTGCTGGCCAAGCAGCTGATCCACGAGACCGACCTGCCGATGGCCGAGGTGGCGCTGGCCGCCGGCTTCGGCAGCGTGCGGCGGTTCAACGAGACCTTCCAGGCCCTCTACGGCCGCCCGCCGCTGGCCCTGCGCCGTCGCGGTCATCGCGACGCGACCGGCGACAGCGTCAAGCTGCTGCTCCGCTTCAAGCCACCCTACGACTGGGACGGCCTGCTCGATTTCCTGCGCCTGCGGGCGATCCCGGGCGTCGAAACCGTCGAGGGCGGGATCTATCGCCGGACTATCACGGTCGGCGCGGATGCGGGCACGCTGGCGGTCAGCAAGGCCAGCGAGACCCAGCTGGCCGTCGAGGTCCGCTTCCCGAAACTGACCGCCCTGCCGACCATCCTGGCGCGGGTGCGGCGGGTGTTCGACCTGTCGGCCGACCCGGTGCAGATCGGCGGCCACCTGAGCGAGGACCCGGCGTTGGCGGCCATGGTCGCGGCGCGACCGGGTCTGCGGGTGCCGGGCGCCTGGGACGGCTTCGAACTGGCCGTGCGGGCGATCCTTGGCCAGCAGATCACCGTGCCTGCCGCCGTGAAACTGGCCGGCCGGCTGGCGGCGGAGTATGGCGAACCGCTCGCCGAGGGCTGGGCGCGGCCGGGCCTGACCCTGACCTTCCCGCGGCCGGAACGGATGGCCGGCGAGGACATCGCCGGGCTCGGCCTGATGCCCGGCGCGCGGGCCCGGGCCATCGGCTCCATCGCGTCGGCCGTCGTCTCCGACCCGGGCCTGTTCGGACCGCAGGCGTCCCTTGAGGAAGCTGTCGCCAGGCTGCGCGCCCTGCCGGGCATCGGCGAATGGACGGCGCAGTACATCGCCATGCGCCAGCTGCGCGAGCCGGACGCCTTTCCTTCGGCC
>JBKJII010000066.1:0-3236 GCA_046598505.1 Caulobacter sp.
CCGGGGGGATCGCCTTGGCGACGCGGTCGGCGTCGGCGTAGGGGATGTCCATCACCCGCGCCACGTCGCGAACCACCGCCCGCGCCTTCATCGTCCCGAAGGTGATGATCTGAGCGACGTTGGCGCGGCCGTACTTGGTGGTGACATAGTCGATGACCTCGCCGCGACGGCGCTCGCAGAAGTCGATGTCGATGTCGGGCAGCGAGACCCGCTCGGGGTTCAGGAACCGCTCGAAGATCAGACCGTAGCGCAGGGGATCCAGACCCGTGATCAGCAGCGACCAGGCCACCAGGGAGCCCGCGCCCGAGCCCCGGCCTGGTCCCACCGGAATACCCTGAGCCACCGCCCACTTCATGAAGTCCGACACGATCAGGAAGTAACCGGGGAAGCCCATGGATTGGATGACGCCGATCTCGCGCTCCAGCCGGTCCCAGTAATCCTGCTCGGTCCCCGTGAGGGTGTGGCCCTCCAGGCGCTTGCGCAGCCCCTCGCGCGCCTGCTCGGCCAGTTCCTCGGACTCGGTGCGGCCGGCGACGGTGGGGAAACGCGGCAGGATCGGGTCGCGCTTCTTGACCATGAAGGCGCAGCGCCGGGCGATATCGAGGGTGTTGTCGCAGGCCTCCGGCAGATCAGCGAACAGCGCGCGCATGTCGGCGGCCGGCTTGAACCAGTGCTCAGCGGTCACACGCCGGCGCTCGTCCTGTCCCACATAGGCCCCGTCCGAGATGCACAGCAGGGCGTCGTGCGCCACATACATGTCCGGTCTCGCGAAATAGACATCGTTGCTGGCGACCAGCGGCGTGTCGTTCTCGTAGGCCCAGTGCACCAGACCCGGCTCGGCCGCGGCCTGCGACGGCAGACCATGGCGCTGGAGTTCGACGTAGAAGCGATCCCCGAACACCCGGGCCATCTCGGCCAGCGCCGTTGCCCCCTCGGCTGTCTTGCCGGCCGCGAACAGGGGATCAATCGGCCCGTCGGTCCCGCCGCTGAGCAGGATCAGGCCCTCGGCATGTACGACGACCTTCGCCCAGCCGACGCTCGGCTCGGCGACGCCGTCATTTTCGAGATAGGCCGCCGACGAGAGGGCCGAGAGATTCAGATAACCCGCCTCGCTCTGGGCGATCAGGACGATCGTCGGGGTCCTGGCCCACCGGTCGCTCTGCCCCTCGCCGATGCCGGTCACCGGCAGGGCGCAGCCGATCAGGGGCTGAACGCCAGCTTCCTTGCTTGTAACGGAGAATTCCAGGGCGCCGTAGAGGTTGGCCCGGTCGGTGACGGCCACCGCGGGCATTCCCGCATCGGCCGCCATCTTGCCGACCACGTCGGCCTTGATCGCGCCTTCGAGCAGCGAATAGGCCGACCGGACCCGCAGGTGAACGAACCCCTTGCCGGCGCCGCCCCCTGCCCTGTCCTGCGCCATGGCGCTGCTTCCCTTGCGATCACCCGGCCCGGCCAAACCGGCCGGACGACAAACGAGTCACCCGCCGGACCATCGCCCGCCGAACGCCCGCGATCCAGAGCGACTTACGCGACGGCGTAGGCCACCGAGCACATCATCCACACAAAACCGACGACGGACGCCAGGGCGAGCGATTCACGAGCGATGCGGGCCATTCGAGCCTCCTGAAACCAAGTTGCCCGTTTGTTCTATGTTGCGTTTTTGTTCTCGTCAACCCGCGTTCTGTTCCACGCGATCAGAACCCTTGGGCGCTCAGGCGCCGCGGCTGGTTTTTCGCCGCCCTGGCAGCGGCTCGCCGCCCATGTTCATCGGTGGTTCGTGCTGGGCGACCACGTCGTCGTGCTCGCCGCGCCGCACCACGCCGGTGATGTTCAGCCGGGCGAAGATCTCCGTCGCACCGTAGCCGGACTGGGCTTCGTCCCAGGTTTCGAAGACGCTGCGGTGCAGGCTGTCGGTCTCGCCAGCATAGACGATCTTCGGCGCGTCGCCGTCCCACTTCACATAGACGAAGTTGGCGCCGCCGGGCGGCACCGGGCGCATTTCCTCCAGCGCCTTGTAGCGATAGGAGGTCCCGGACTGACCGGCAATGTCGAGGTGGCGGGCCAAGTTACGCTCCCAGCCGTTGAACAGAACACGCCCTATGACCCGCCGAACACGGCCAAATCTGGGCGCTGACGAAAGCGTGAGCGGTCCGGCCTAGAAGCCCGGGGTCCGCTCTTCGAGATGACCGTCCTTCAGAGCGAAGACACGGTCCATATAGCGCGCCAGTTCCATGTTGTGAGTGGCGATCAGCGCGGCGACACCCGTACCACGGGCCAGATCAAAGAGCGCCTGGAATACAGAGGCGGCGGTCTCCGGATCGAGATTGCCTGTCGGTTCGTCGGCCAGCAGCAGGCGCGGTTCGTTGGCCAGCGCCCGGGCGAGCGCCACCCGCTGCTGTTCCCCGCCGGAAAGCTGTCCCGGCTGGTGGTGCAGGCGTTCGCCCAGGCCAAGGCGCGTCAGCAGCGCCTCGCCACGGGCCCCCGCCTCCGCGCGTGGTTTGCCGGCGATCATGGCCGGCATGGCCACATTCTCCAGCGCAGAGAACTCCGGCAGGAGGTGGTGGAACTGGTAGACGAAGCCGATGGAGCCTAGCCGGATCCGCGTGCGGGGCCGGTCGCCCAGCCTGGTGCAGTCCTGACCGGCGACCGAGACCGTCCCGCCATCCGGTCGCTCGAGCAGACCAGCGGCGTGCAGCAGCGACGACTTGCCCGACCCCGACGGCCCGATCAGGCCGACGATCTCGCCCGGCATGACGTCCAGGTCGACGCCCTTGAGCACCGGCAGTTCGCCGGCGTCGGTGACGTAGGTCCGCGTCAGACCTCTGAGGGACAGGACCGGTTCACTCATAACGCAGGGCCTCGACCGGATCGATGCGTGAAGCCCGCCAGGCCGGCGGCAGGGTGGCGACGAAGCTGAGCAGGAAGGACCAGCCCGTGACGATCGCCACCTCGGACCAGTCGAGCCTGGCCGGCAGGTGGCTGAGATAGTAGACGTCGGCGCTGAACACATCCGCGCCGGTGGCCCATTCAACGAAGCGCTGCACGTGCTCGATGTTGGTGCAGAACACGACGCCCAGCACCAGCCCGGCCGCGGCGCCGGACAGGCCGAGCGTGACGCCGGCCATCATGAAGATGCGCAGGATCGAGCCTTGGCTGGCCCCCATGCTGCGCAGAATACCGATGTCGCGGCCTTTGCTGCGCACCAGCATGATGATGCAGGAAATGATGTTCAGCGC
>JBKJII010000153.1:0-15576 GCA_046598505.1 Caulobacter sp.
GGCATCGGCACCACGGCGATCCAGATGGCCGTGGTGCCGATGCCCGAGGTCGCCCCGTGCACCATGAAGGTCTCGCCGGCCTTCAAGGACCCGTGCTCGAAGACGTTGGCGAAGACGGTGAACACCGTCTCCGGCAGGGCCGCGGCCTCCAGCAGGGACAGGCCCTTGGGGATCGGCAGGGCGTGGCGGGCGTCCACCACGGCGTATTCCGCGTAGCCGCCGCCGCCCAGCAGGGCCGTGACGGCGTCGCCGGCCTTCCAGCGGCCCGCGCCCTCGACCACCTCGCCGGCGACCTCCAGGCCCATCGTGACCGGCGCGCCCGGGGGCGGGTTGTAGAAGCCCATGCGCTGGAGCAGATCGGGACGATTCACGCCGGCGGCTTTGACCCGGATCAGGATTTCGCCGGCCTTCGGAACAGGTCGTGGCGCCGAAACGGCCTTCAGCGACTCGGCCGGACCCTTGCCGCCTTCGATCGCGATGGCGGTCATGCTCTGGTCAGCCATGGTCTCGCTCCTGCACTTGCGTGTTATCGTCCGCGAGCGTCTGATATCGTGAAAGGCGTCGATGGCGATAGGGAGGCCCTCGCGATGCTGGAAGAACCGGCCGGTCCGCGCGGACACAGGGGCGAGGCGCTGTCTCTCGCCCTGCGTGAGGATCTCGAACTCTACAGCGTGGATGACCTCGAAGAACGGGTCAGCCTGCTGCAGGCGGAAATCGCCCGCACCCAGGCTCAGATCGAGAAGAAGAAGGCCAGCAAGTCGGCCGCGGATGCATTTTTCAAGTTCTGATGGCTCAGGACGAGCCGGCTTGGCACGGCCGTTGCAGCCATCGGGGCAATGCGGGAATGTGATCCCGCGCGTTTAGGTGAGGGGCGACTTTGTCCATGAATGAACTCGGCGCGCCCGTGACGGCGCCGTGGCGAGCCAATGTGATCTCGGACTTCGCCCGTTCAGAGCTGTTCGACCGCACCTTTCTCGAAGGTATGGACCTGGTCGAGGAGACTGCGGCCTATCTCGATGGCGGCGGCCGCCAGGACTCCAAGCTGCTGTCGCGCAACGCCGCGCTGGCCTACGCCTCCGAAAGCATGCGCCTGACCACCCGCCTCATGCGGGTCGCCAGCTGGCTGCTGGTCCAGCGCGCCGTCCGCGAGGGCGACATGGCCCCGGAATCAGCCTGCGAAAGCCGCTATCGCCTGGACGCCGAGGATACCAGCGTCAGTGAGGCCGAAGCCCTGCATGATTTGCCGCTCGGGCTGCTGGAATTGCTGGACCGGTCCGCCCGCCTGTACGACCGCGTCCGCCATCTGGACCGCCGCATGTACGTCGAGGCGAGCGTCGAGACCACGCCGCACCCGGTGCTGTCCCAGATGGACCGCCTGCGGGATGCGTTTGGCGGGGCAACGATCTAGGCGCGTGGTTCGAGACGCGGGCCTCACGGCCCGCTCCTCACCCTGACGAACAGATTTTCAGCCCGACGCGTTCCGTCATCCTGAGGAGCGATCCCCCAGGATCGCGTCTCGAAGGAAACATGCTGCAAAACAGCAAAAAGGCCGGCGGGGTCGCCCCTGCCGGCCTTTTGACGCTTGCAGCGAGAGAATTGAAAGCAACCTTTGCGGGTGCAATCGCAATTGCACTTGCGGGAACCCCTGGCTCGCGATATGCAACTTAACAGGTATCTTTACGAAAAATCATCCATGGGGAGATTTTGGAATGAGGGTTCTGGTGATCGCAATTGCGCTGGCGATAGCGTCGAGCGCTACGGCAAGTCCATTCGTACGACAGGCGGCAAAGTCTGCGCCGCCCGCCAGTCATTTCTCCCAGGCCAGGATCCAGTGTCTCGACGCGGGCCTGGGCGGCAGCTGTCCGAGTCCGCTGATAGCTTGCAAGGCACAGTGCGACGAGGATTTCGACTATGACAACCTCAGGTGTATGGCTGGCGCCGGAGGTATGGCGCCTGTGCTAAGGGCTATCTGCCACGGCAAGGCGTTTGCCTTTTACTCGCAATGCCTGAAGGACTGTTCGGACGTTTATGGCTGACCTAGGGCGTATCATGCTCCGGTTTGAATTTACGACCCTGAGCAAGCGAGGACTGGATGACGGGTCACTCTGCATCACGGTGGCGGAGCCCCTGCCGGTCGAAGAGTTTCCTGACAACTATGCGTGCAAGATTCAATTTGTCGGGATCGTGAACAAGGACATGCGGGCAGTTGGCGCCTTTCCGCTGCAGGCGGTGGATCTCGCTCTGCAGATCGCAAAAGCCGTCGCTGGATCCTACACAAACGAATGGGACTTCTACGCCGACGGACAAGGGCCGCTCCCGTTCGACTACTAGCCATCGCCCAAAACCAAAAAGGCCGGCGGGGTCGCCCCTGCCGGCCTTTTCGAATGTCGTTGGCTGACGCCGACGCCTACTTCTTGGCGGTGAAACCGGCGAACTTGGCGTTGAAGCGCGACACGCGGCCGCCGCGGTCCAGCAGGTGGGCGTTGCCGCCGGTCCAGGCCGGGTGCGTCGACGGGTCGATGTCCAGGTTCAGCGTCGCGCCTTCCTTCTGGTAGGTCGAGCGCGTCTGGTACGTCGTACCATTCGTCATCACCACGGTGATGAAGTGATAGTCGGGATGGGTGTCTTGTTTCATCGGGCGGTCCAACCGACTTAAGAGGAATGTTGATCTGGCGGCCGAAAGTTCGGGCCACCGAAGAGGCGCGGCTATACAGAAGGGCCGCGACTTAGGCAAGGGGCCGAGCATGACTGACACCAATGCGACTGACGCTGTGGCCGATGGACGGCCGAGCGCGGGCGCAGCCCTGGCCCAGAGTCTGACCGAGGAAGCGGCCCGCCGACCCAAGAGTCGCGACGTCAAGAACCTGCGCCATCTGCTGCCGTTCATCAGGGTTCACTGGCGTCATGCGGCGGCCGCCGGCTTCTTCCTGCTGTTCTCGACCGGTGCGACCCTCAGCATCACCCAGGCGCTGCGTCTGGTGGTCGACAAGGGCTTCCTGTCCGCGGACAACCTGAACCGCTACTTCGGCCTGGCCGCGCTGGTGGTGCTGGTGCTGGCCTTCGCCACGGCCGCGCGCTTCTATTTCATCACCGTGCTGGGCGAGCGGGTCGTGGCCGATCTGCGCAAGGCGCTCTATCGCCACGTCCTGACCCTGGACCCGTCCTACTTCCTCAAGACCCGCACCGGCGAAGTGTTGTCCCGGATGACCACCGACGTGACGATTATCGAGAACCTCGTCGGCTCGGCCGCATCCATCGCCCTGCGCAATCTGCTCAGCCTGATCGGCGCGACGATCATGCTGGCGGTCGTTTCGCCGAAGTTGACTCTCTACGTCATGGTGTTCGCACCACTCCTGATCGCGCCGATGTTCCTGTTCGGCCGGCGGGTGCGTTCGCTGTCGACCAAGACCCAGGACCGGTTCGCCCAAGCTGTCGGTTTCGCCGGCGAGAGCCTCGATGCACTCGATACGGTGCAGGCGTTTGGTCGCGAACAGATGGCTGACCAGCGGTTCGGCGATGCCGTGGAGGCCGCGTTCAGGACTTCGCTGCGACGGGTTATGGCCCGCTCCCTGATGACCCTGGTGGTCATCGGTCTGATCTTCGGCGGCATCGGCCTGCTGCTGTGGACCGCGGCTCACGCGGTGGTCAATCACACCATGACGCCGGGCCAGCTGATCCAGTTCCTGGCCCTGTCCGTCTTCGCCGGCGCCTCCGTCGGCGCCCTCGGCGAGGTCTGGGGTGTGGTGCAGCAAGCCTCCGGCGCCATGCAGCGGATCTTCGAGTTGCTGGCCTCGAAAACCCTGATCGCTCCGCCCGTCCATCCGGTGGTCCTGCCCACCCCCGCGCGCGGCGAGATCGCGTTCGAGGGCGTCACCTTCGCCTATCCCGGCCGCCCCGACCTGCCGGCCCTGCGCGGCTTCGACCTGGCTGTGAAGCCGGGCGAGACCGTGGCCCTGGTCGGACCCTCCGGCGCCGGCAAGAGCACCGTCCTGCGCCTGTTGCTGCGCTTCTATGACCCGCAGGCGGGCCGCATCCTGATGGACGGCGTCGACCTGAAGGACGCCGACCCGGCCGAGGTTCGCGCCCGCATGGCGCTGGTATCGCAGGACGCCTCGCTGTTCTCCGGCTCGGCGCTCGACAACATCCGCTTCGGCCGCGAGGACGCGACGCTGGAGGAGGTTCACGCCGCCGCCCGGGCCGCCGAGGCCGACGGCTTCATCCGCGCCCTGCCCGAGGGCTACGACACCCCGGTCGGCGAGCGGGCCAAGACCCTGTCCGGCGGCCAGAAGCAGCGGCTGGCCATCGCCCGCTCGCTGGTCCGCAACTCACCCGTCCTGCTGCTCGACGAGGCGACCAGCGCGCTGGATGCCGAGAACGAGCGGCTGGTCCAGAAGGCCCTCGAAAGCGCCATGGGCGACCGCACGACGCTGGTCATCGCCCACCGCCTGGCCACCGTCCTGCGCGCGGACCGCATTGTGGTGATGGATGAGGGGCGCGTCGTCGAACAGGGCACGCACAGCCAGCTCAGCAAGGCCGGCGGCCTCTACGCCAAGCTGGCCCAGCTGCAGTTTGGCGTGGAAGCGGCCTGACGTTCCGCTTCAGCGGAGCGGAGCCGGCGGGCAGCCCGCTTCATGGGCGACGCCCTTGAGCCAGCCGCGGCGCACCATGCCGGCCAGCACCGCGGCCGCCCTGGCGCGGTCTCGTCCCTCTGCCCCGGATAGGCGGCGCAAGGCGCCGCGGAACGGCAGGTCCAGGGCGCCCTGGAAAGCATCAAACAGCATGTCCCCGGCCGCGCTGCCCGCCTTGGGTTGAATGTCATCGACATCGGGCCGTAGCACCGCATTGAGGCTGGCGATCTCGGCTGACAGGGCCGGGCAGGCCACCGGATCGTCAATCGCGTAGGGCGCCCCATAAGCCTTGGCCAATGGCGCGGGTATCACCTCGCGCATGAGTCCAAGGTCCCTGAACGGCCGGCTCATCGCGCCCTCGACCTTGCCCGAGCCGGAGCCGGCGGGCGCTGCGCCGGTCGTCGCGCAGCCGGCGAGGCCGAGGTTCAGGGCGACCAGAATGGCGATACGGACAGGAGCCGACATGGCGGTACCCTTGCTGCGGACCCACAGCTAGACACCGGTCGCCGCCACGGCGTGTTGACCTGTATCAAGGCCGTCAGCGGCGGATCAGATCACCCGGCAGCGTCGGGCCGCTAATGACCCACTCCATGGCCTTCCAGCGCGCGTCCTGACCGGGTCCCGCAGCCTCGACGTAAGTCCGGACCATATCCAGCCCCAGGCCGTAGTTAATCACGTAGCTGCGGTACTGTTCGGTGAAGGCCAGAGACTGTTCCGCACGCTTGCGGGAAACCAGCTGGTACTTCTGGATCAGGCCGATGGCCGTCTCCTTGTCGATCTTGCCAGAGAGGTAGTCGCTGGCGATGGCGAAGCGGGCGCCGGCGAGGGCCTTCTGGGCCTCCTGCAGGCCGGCGTAGCGGCCGGCGTCCTTCGGATCGAGACCGGCCAGCGGATAGAGCACACGGGCCTCGAAGGCCGCCTTCTCGTCGCCAGGGAAGGCCAGCTCGATGCCGTAGTTGGCGCTGCCCCCGGCGATCAGCGACTGGGGCGAGAACAGCGGATAGACGGTGAACTCGACCCAGCCCCTGCCCTTTGACAGCCGTTCCTCGAGCAGCATGTTGAGCACATGGTGGCCGGGGTAGCCCTCATGGCAGCCCAGATCGACGGCACGGCTGAGGCGAACGGGCAGGTCGGTGTTGACCTGGATCAGGCTGGTGGCGGCGCCCTTGTACCAGTTGTAGCCGGACCAGGATTTGCCGGTGACGAACTCGAGGGTGAACTTCTCATTGGCCGGAAGGTCGATGTGTTCGATCGTGCGCCGACGGCACTCGGCGATGGCCGCGTCCATGACCGCCTGCAGCCGGTCTGCCGGGACGATGAAGCGGTCGTTGAAGGCGTCGACGCGCGCGGCCAGCGGGCCGTCGCCTGGAGCCAGGGCCTCGATCTCTTTCAACACCGGGTCGTAAGACGCCAGCGGCTTGAGCACCGGCCGCACGCCGAACAGACCCTCCGCCTCGTCCTCGAAGCTCAGCTTTTCCCCGGCCATCATCCGCAGGCGGGTGTCGGCGGCCTTGAGCTGGGCCAGCAGGAAGGTGCGGCGGCGGTCGAGGTCGGGCGACAGGCCGTCGATCTCGATGGCCTTGATCGCTGCCGTCAGCGCGGCCACTTCGGCGCGCAAAGCCGGCAAGGGCGTGGTGTCGCCCTTCGCCGCGGCCTGCCACTGGGGCGGTCCGTAGTAGGCATCGATGTAGCCATCCTCATGCTCGCCGATCCGAAGGCTGAGCTTCACGTAGGAGGCGGCGATCTCATCCAGGGAGCCTGGCCGGCGCACCGTCTTTTCGGGGGTCGCGACGCCGGCCGGGGCCAGGCAGGCCCAAAGGGGGCCGGCGAGACAGACAATCAGGGCGACGGCGGCGAGACGACGGATCATGCGAGGAACGCCTTTCGGGCTTCAACAGCGAGGCCGGGGAAATCGCTGAACAGGCCGTCGACGCCCGCGTCGTAGAGCGCCTTGAACATCGCCGCCACGTCGCCGTGTTCTCGCGCGCGTGTCGGACCCGCGTCACCGCGCTGGAGCGTCGCCGGCAGGAAATAGTTCTCGGCCCGAACCGTCCACGGGTGGACCTTGAGGCCGACCTTGTGGGCATTGGCGACCAGATCAGTGGGCGGCAGCAGCACCTTGCCGTCCGTCGGCGCGATCATCCCCTTGTCCGGTCCGACGCCGTCGGCATAGGCGGCGATGGCCCTGAGGCCGTCCGCGGTGACCATGTCGGCGTACTTCAGCGACAGGACGTCGGCGGGCGAGCCCTCCGAGTCGATCAGCTGCACCAGCCGCGCCTTCGTCAGACTACGGATGGTCTTCAGCGGCCCGACCTCGAAACACTGGACGAAGACCTTTGCGCTCTTCGAATTGAGCCCCGCCGCCTTGAGCGCCGCCGCCATCCGCCCCTCGAACGGCAGGCCGACCGAGGCGAAGTGGCTCGGGTGTTTCATCTCCGGATAGACGCCGACCCCGGCCGCGTTCGCGATGGCCACGACCTCCTCGAAGGTCGGGATGGCTTCCTGACCGTCCCAGGCGGTGTTGGCCGGCCGGAGTTGCGGCAGCCGCTCACGGGCCCGCAGGGTCTTGATCTCGGCGAGCGTGAAGTCCTCGGTGAACCAGCCGGTGATTGGCGTCCCGTCAATGACCCTGGTCGTCTTGCGGGCAGCGAACCCGGCGTGATTGCCGACATCGGTCGTGCCGCCGATCTCGTTCTCGTGCCGGGCGACCAGATGCCCGTCCTTCGTGATGCAGAGGTCCGGTTCGATGAAGTCAGCGCCCTGCGCGATCGCCAGCCGGTAGGCCATCGGCGTGTGTTCGGGCCGCTCGCCGCTGGCGCCGCGGTGGCCGATGACGATGGGGCGCGGCTTGCGCGGTTTGGCGAACGCAGGTGAGGCGGCCATGGCGAGACTCGCGGCGGCGAGGGAGCGACGGGTGAGGGTCATGGCAAGACAGGCTATAGATGCGCGGACACGGGGGGAACCGACATGCTGATCCTGCGCATCATCGCCGTCATCCAGGCGCTGTCGTTGATACTCGGCGAGACCTATCGGAGTTGGGGCGCCGGCCGCCACTGGCTGTTTGTGGTAGATGACTACTGGATTTCAGGCCTGCTGCTCGCCGGCGCTGTGCTGGTGAAATCAGATACCGTGAAGACCCGCGCCCTGTTCGCGGCCGGCTGGGGCGCGAATGCCGGGATGCTGTACGGCAGCTTCTTCGGCAAGTTGATTGAGCCGTCGTCAAGCAATCCCGGGAATTTCGGAATGGGACTGCTGACTTTCCTGCTCGGCCTGGCATTCGCGACGTCAGTGCTGGGCATGATCGCCAGCATCCTGCTCCCGGCGAAGCGGCCATAGGGACAGACACCAAGGTGTCTGTCCCTAACTACTGCGCTGCGTGGAGCTTTTCGAGGATCAGCGGGTGGAGCTCGAGGTTGGCGGCCAGGATGTCGCCGCGCTCGACGCTGTAGTCGGCGCCGTCCAGATCCGTGACCTTGCCGCCGGCCTCGGTGACCAGCAGCAGGCCGGCCGCCACGTCCCAGGGGCTGAGGTTGCGCTCCCAGAAGCCGTCCAGACGACCGGCGGCGACCCACGCGAGATCGAGCGCCGCAGCGCCGAAGCGGCGAACGCCGGTGACGCGCTGGCTGATCTGGTGCAGTTCCTTGAGGAACTGGCTGTGGCCCGGACGGCCGATGAAGGGCACGCCGGTGCCCAGCAGGCTCTCGTCGAGCCGGTTGCGGGCGGCGACCCGCAGGCGCTTCTCGTTGCCGAGCCAGGCGCCCTTGCCCTTTTCCGCCCAGAAGGTGTCGTGGGTGATCGGGTTGTAGGTCACCGCCGCGACGATCACACCCTCGCGCTCCAGCGCGATGTTGACCGCAAAGTGCGGGATGGCGTGCATGAAGTTGGTCGTGCCGTCGAGCGGGTCGACGATCCAGCGGTGGGACTTGTCGGTGCCCTCGATCAGGCCCCGCTCTTCACCCAGGAAGCTGTAGCCGGGACGCGCCTTGGACAGGGCCTCGAACAGGGCCTGCTCGGCCTTGATGTCGGCGGCCGTGACGAAGTCGCCGGGACCCTTCTTGGAAACCTGCAGTTCGCCGATTTCGCCGAAGTCGCGCGCCAGGCCCTTGGCCGCCTTGCGGGCGGCGTCGATCATGACGGTCAGAAGTGCGGAAGCTGTGGACACGTCAGTCGGCCCTGCGGAGATATTCGCCGGTTTCGGTGGAGACCAGCACGCGCTCGCCCGCTTCCATATAGGGCGGGATCAGGATGCGCATGCCGTTGTCTGCCTTGGCGGGTTTGTAGGATGAGGAGGCGGTCTGGCCATTCGTCGTGGCGTCGGCCTCGATGATCTCCAGCACCACGTGTTCGGGCAGCGCGATGCTGATCGGCCGTTCCTCGTGGAACTCGACCTTGACCTTCATGCCGTCCTGCAGGAAGCGGACCTGGTCCTCGCCGACGAAGTCCTTGTGCAGGTTGATCTGCTCGTAGTTTTCCGCGTCCATGAACACCAGCATGTCGCCCTCGGCGTAGAGGTAGGTGTTGTCCCGCTGCTCGAGGGTCACGCGCTCGACCTTGTCGTCCGAGCGGAAGCGCTCGTTCAGCTTACGGCCGTCGATGAGGTTCTTGAGCTCGACCTGGGCGAAGGCGCCGCCCTTGCCCGGCTTCACGTGCGAAGCCTTGACGCAGACCCACAGGCCGCCGTCGTGCTGGAGCACCATGCCGGGCTTGATGGTGTTGCCGTTGATTTTCATGAATGGGGTCGCCGCGAGGGGTCGGGGAAAGGGCGGCGGAACCTAACGGCGGGGGGGTGAGATAGCAAGGCGGGGCGCCGTTTGCATGGTTCGAGACGCTCGGCCGCCGCCTCGCTCCTCACCATGACGACCACGGGTGCAGTCTACCCTCCACGTCATCCTGAGGAGCGATCCCTCAGGATCGCGTCTCGAAGGACCGACGATCAGCGCGCCGCCAGGCCCTCCGCGATCGCCGCGTTGAGCGCCTTCACGGCGGCCGCCGGACCGTCAGGGTGCGCCCAGACCCCCGCGCTCACGGCCACGAAGTCCGCGCCCGCCGTCACCAGGCCCGCGGCGTTGCCGGCCGTGATCCCGCCGATCGCCACGCAGGGCAGCGACATGGTCTCCTGCCAGATCGACAGGATTTCCGGGTCTGCCGTGGTCGGGGCGTCCTTGGTCGCGGTCGGGAAGAAGGCCCCGAAGGCGACGTAGTCCGCGCCGGCCTCGGCCACTTCCATGGCCAGGTGGCGGCTGTCGTGACAGGTGACGCCGATCATGGCGTCAGAGCCCATGATCCGGCGCGCCTCAGCGCAGGTCATGTCCGACTGTCCGACATGCACGCCGTCGCAGCCGAGCTTCGCCGCCAGGACAGGATTGTCGTTCAGGATCACCGCGACGTTGCGCATCCGGGCGATGGTCCCCAGCACCTCGACGGCCGCGGCGATGACGTCATCCGGCATGTCCTTGAAGCGGATCTGCAGGGCGGCGACGTCCCCGGCGTCCAGCGCCCCGGCCAGGGTTGCGCCGAACGCGGCCAGGTCATCGAGGCGCGGCGGGGTGATCAGATAGAGGCGGCAGTCAGCAGTCATGCCACCGTCCCTACACCAGCAGGGCCCTCAGGGCATAGGCGACGATGGCTGTCGCGGCCGCCGAGGCCAGAGCCAGGCCGAGGAACCAGCCCAGCCGGCGATGCAGCGGCGGCAGGGGCGCGCCGGGTTCGGGTGGAGGCTCAATGGTAACCTTCATCGCCCCCGACCTTGCCACGGAACAGCCAGTAGACCCAGCCGGTGTAGACCAGGATCAGCGGCAGCATGATCGCCACCCCGACCAGCATCAGTGCCAGCGCATTGTCGGCGTTGGCCGCCATGCGGAAGTCGATGTCGTAGGGCACGATGGCCGGGAAGAAGCCGACGGCCAGGCCGAGATAGCCGGACAGGAAGACCAGCGCCGCCCCGGCATAGGGCATGCCGTGCTCGCGCCGCCGCAGACCCTCCGCGACGATCAGCAGCCCCGCGACGCCGAGGATCGGGATCGGCAGGAACGGCAGGACGTCCATGTTGAAATGGCCGTCCGCGAAACCCCAGCGCGCGGCGACGCGCGGATGGACCACCAGGGTCGCGACACTGACCGCCCCGAGCAGCACCGCGGTCGCGCCACCGGCCAGCCAGGCCCAGCGGCGCGCGTCGCCATGCAGCTCGTCCTTTGTCTTCCAGACCAGCCAGCAGGCCCCGAGGAGGGCGTATCCGGCGATAAGCCCGACCGCGATCAGCAGGCTGTAGGGCGTCAGCCAGTCGAAGGGCTGGCCTGCGAAGCGGCCGTCCCGGACGGTCACGCCCTGGATGAAGCCGCCGAGCACCAGCCCCTGCGCCACGGTGGCCATCAGCGAGCCTCCCGCGAAGGCGGCCGTCCAGAAGGCCTTGCCGCGCTTGCGCCCGTGCAGCCTGAACTCAAACGCCACACCGCGCAGGATCAGGGCCAGTAGCATGAGGATCAACGGCAGATAGAGGGCCGGGGCCAGCACGCTGTAGGCCAGCGGGAAAGCCGCGAAGAGTCCGCCGCCGCCCAGCACCAGCCAGGTCTCGTTGCCGTCCCAGACCGGCGCGATGCTGTCCATCATCACATCCCGGTCCTTCGGCGAACGCGCGAAGGGGAACAGGATGCCGACGCCGAGGTCGAAGCCGTCGAGCAGCACATAGAGCAGCACCGCCACGGCGATCAGGCCGGCCCAGATGAGCGGAAGGTCGACGGTCATCTCAGGCCTCCGGTTCGGCGGGCGCGGCGGCCATCGGCGAGCCGGGCGCCCTGCCCTCGCCCTGCGGCGGGGCTTCGGTCACGGGCGAAGGGCCCCTGTCGATCAGGCGCAGGATGTAGATCGCCCCGGCGCTGAACACGATGGCGTAGATGACCATGAAGGCGAGCAGAGAAGCGGTGACCTGGCCCGGCCCGACCGGCGAAACGGAGTCCGCAGTCCGCAGTACGCCGTAGATGGTCCAGGGCTGGCGTCCCACCTCGGCGACGATCCAGCCGGCGATCACCGCGATAAAGCCGGACGGGCCCATCGCCACTGCCGCGCGCAGGAACCAGGTTGAGTCCTCCAGTCGCTTGCGGGCGATCAGCCAGACGCCCCAGGCGCCGAGTCCGATCATCGCCAGCCCCAGGCCGACCATCACCCGGAACGCCCAGTAGACCAGTCCGACGACCGGCCAGTCACCCTGGGGAAAGGCGTCCAGGCCCTGCAGCACCTGACTCTTCGACACGCCCTGCACCGCGTTGCCGATGCCCGGAACCGCGAGTTCGAAGTGTGTTTTGCCCGCCTTGCGGTCCGGCAATCCGACAAGGCTCTGGGCCTGGTCGGCCCCGCTCTTCCAGTAGGCCTCGATGGCGGCGGTCTTGAGCGGCTGGTGTTCCAGCACCTGCTTGCCGGAATCGTGGCCGGCCAGCAGTTGTAGCGGCGCGACAATGGCGAACATGCCGATGGCCATGCGCAAAGCCATGCGCGACTCCGGCAGGGTGCGGTCCTTGAGCAGACTCCAGGCGCTGGCCGCGCCGACGACCAGGGCCGTGGTCAGGTAGGCGGCCAGACTCATGTGGACCAGTCGCGTCGGGAAGGTCGGCGAGAAGATCACCTGCATCCAGTCGGTCGCGCGCAGGCTGCCGTCAGCAAGCTGCACGAAGCCGGTCGGGTGCTGCATCCAGCTGTTGGCCGAGATAATCCAGAAGGCCGAGACGAGGGTCCCCAGCGCGACCAGCACCGTGGCCAGGAAGTGCAGCCGCGGCCCGACCCGCTGCCAGCCGAACAGCATCACGCCGAGGAAGCTCGCCTCAAGGAAGAAGGCCGTCAGCACTTCGAACGCCAGTAGCGGTCCGATGACCGGCGCAGCCGCGCGCGAGAACTCCGACCAGTTGGTTCCGATCTCGTAGCTCATGACCACGCCGGACACGACGCCCATGCCGAAGCTCAGCGCGAAGATCTTGACCCAGAACAGGTAGAGGTTGCGGAAAACATCCCGCCGCGTGAACAGCCAGAGCCCCTCCAGCACGGCCAGGAAGCTGGCAAGGCCGATGGTGAAGCTCGGAAAAATGATGTGGAAGGCAATGGTGAAGGCGAATTGCAGCCGCGCCAGCAGTTCCGCGTCGAAAGCCATCACCTCGCCCTTCCGTCCGTCGCGGACACCCAACGCCTTCAACGACTCGGGAACAAGCGGGGTCGCAGCGACATCCGGTCGCAGAGCGAAGGTTTTCCCAGATGCAAATGAGTTGCAACGGCGCCGCGGAATTGCTAAATGCGTCTCGTTCTCAAGTCGGGAAACCCGGTCGTGTACGTCTGTAACTGCAACGGCATCCGTGAACGTCAGGTCCGCGCCGCCATTGAGGCAGGCGCGACCCGTCCTGCCGACGTATTCCGGGTTCACGGCTGCAAGGTCCAGTGCGCCCGCTGCGTCTGCGAGATGCGCGAGATGATCGACCAGTCGAAGGAAGTCCTGCGCTACGCCGCCGAGTAGCCGGGCGGCTTTTTTCGCGCACGCGAAACACAAGTGGACATTGCTGTTGCGAGCGCCGGCGGCCCGGTTCAGGGTCGTTTTGACGTATTCAGAAGGAGCCGCGCCATGAAGGGCGACACCGCAATCATCAAGCTGCTCAACGCGGTGCTCACCAACGAGCTGACCGCCGTGAACCAGTATTTTCTGCACGCCCGGATGTATCAGGACTGGGGCTTCGCGAAGCTCGGCAAGATCACCTACGACGAGTCGATCGGCGAGATGAAACACGCCGACAAGCTGATCAAGCGCATCCTGTTCCTCGAAGGCCT
The DNA here is from genome assembly GCA_046598505.1 of Caulobacter sp. Classification (GTDB taxonomy): domain Bacteria; phylum Pseudomonadota; class Alphaproteobacteria; order Caulobacterales; family Caulobacteraceae; genus Caulobacter. The sequence goes on from JBKJII010000153.1 coordinate 13,428, forward strand.
GCCCAACCTGCAGGACCTGAACAAGCTGAAGATCGGCGAGACCGTGCCGGAATGCCTGGCCGCCGACCTGTCGGTCGAGGTCGGCGGCCGCGCCGACCTGATCGCCGGCGTCACGGCCGCCGAGATCGCCCACGACTACGTCAGCCGCCAGATCTTCAAGGAAATCCTCTCCGACACCGAGGAGCACATCGACTTCCTCGAAACCCAGCTGTCGCTGGTGAGGTCCCTCGGCGAGCAGAACTACCTGCAGAGCGCGCTGGGCGAGCTGGAGGGCGGCGGCGGGCACTAGGCGCGTGGTTCGAGCCCTCGATTAGATCGAGGGGGACCTGAGGGTCCACTCCTCACCATGACGGGCTTTTGTGTAACCCACCCTGTTCGTCATCCTGAGGAGCGAGCCTCAAGCGCGCGTCTCGAAGGACGCAATTTGGGAACCTCCACCCCTCCAATCCGGTTTCTCGCTGTGACAGTGAGGAAACCGCCATGCTCGCCCAGGCCGCACGAGACGCCATCGACGATGTCGCCAACAGCAGGGGCCGCACGACCCGGCATCTTCTCATCGGGCTGGGGCTGACGGCCGGCGCCGTCCTGGCGTCGGCCCTGATCGCCAGGGCCAATTCGCCGGGTCCCGAAAGTCCGGACATCGAGCAGGACCATGACCCTCTCGAGAAGCCGGGCTTCTCGCCGCCGAAGTTCGCCTTCGGACTGGTCTGGCCGCCGCTGTTCCTGGCCCTGACCCTGTCGGGACTGCGGGTGTGGAACGCACCCTCGAGCCCCGCCCGGACCCAGGCGCTGACCCTGTGGGGCGCGGTCCAGGCGCTGAACGCGGTGTGGATGGCTCTGGGCCCGCGCAGGCTGGGCGGCCAACTGACCGCGTCGGTCGTCTCGCTGGGCACCTCGGCGGCCTATGCCTGGCGGGCCAGGCAGGTCGATGCGCCCGCCGCCGGCATGGTCACCCCCTATATCGGCTGGATCGGATTCGCCAACGTCCTGACCGGCGAGCTCTGGCGTCGCAATCGCGCGCCGCCGACGCTGCATTGAGCCAGACCCCCATCCCGCGCTAGCTTCCCGCCGAACCGGGGGGAAACGGGATGAGCGAACAGCCGGCCAGGCCGCAACAGAACCACGCGATGGTCATCGGCGGCGCGTCCGTCGGGACCATTTTCGAGTGGTATGACTTCTACCTGTACGGCTCGCTGGCCGGGTTCATCACCAAGCACTTCTTCTCCGGGGTCAACGAAACCACCGGCTACATCTTTGCCCTGCTGGCCTTCGCCGCCGGCTTCGCGGTGCGGCCCCTCGGGGCCATCGTGTTCGGCCGGTTGGGCGACCTGTGGGGTCGCAAGAACACCTTCCTGGTGACCATGCTGCTGATGGGCCTGTCGACCTTTGTGGTCGGACTGTTGCCCTCCTACGAGCAGATCGGTGTCGCCGCGCCGGTGCTGCTGATCGCCATGCGGCTGGTCCAGGGCATGGCGCTGGGCGGCGAGTACGGCGGGGCGGCGACCTACGTCGCCGAGCACGCGCCGGCCGGCAAGCGCGGCCTCTACACCAGCTTCATCCAGACCACGGCGACGCTGGGCCTGTTCCTGTCGCTGATCGTGATCCTGCTGGTGCGGACCAATATCGGCGAGGAATCCTTCGGCGCCTGGGGCTGGCGCGTGCCGTTCCTCGCCTCGATCCTGCTGCTGGGCGTGTCGCTGTGGATCCGGCTACGGCTGCACGAGAGCCCCGTGTTCCAGCGGATGATCGACGAGGGCAAGGGAACAACAAAGCCGCTGGCCGAATCCTTCGCGCGCTGGCCGAACCTGAGACTGGTGCTGCTGGCCCTGGTCGGACTCACCGCCGGTCAGGCGGTGGTCTGGTACACGGGCCAGTTCTACGCCCTGTTCTTCCTGGAGAAGATGCTCAAGGTCGACGGCGCGCTGACCAATACCCTGGTGGCTATCGCCCTGTTGCTGGGCACGCCGTTCTTCATCGTGTTCGGCTGGCTGTCGGACAAGATCGGCCGCAAGCCGATCATCCTCGCCGGCTGCCTGATCGCGGCCCTGACCTTCTTCCCGCTGTTCAAGACGCTGACGGTCGCGGCCAACCCTGTCCTGGCGGCGGCGGTGAAAACGGCGCCGGTGACGGTCATCGCCGATCCGGCCAC
>JBKJII010000188.1:0-1878 GCA_046598505.1 Caulobacter sp.
GTGGCCTTGTCGGGCGGCGGGGACTCGCTGGCGCTGTTGCTGATCACCAGGGCCTGGGCTGTCGCACGAGGCCGGATGGCCATCGCCCTGACCGTCGATCACGGGCTCAACCCCGACAGCGCCAGCTGGACCGACCTGTGCCGGGAGACCGCCGGGCGGCTCGGGGTCGGCTTTCAGGCGCTGGCCTGGACCGGCGAGAAGCCGGCGTCCGGTCTGCCCGCCGCCGCCCGCGCCGCGCGGCATGCCCTGCTGGCCGACGCCGCCCGCGTCGCGGGAGCCCGGGTCCTGCTCATGGGCCACACAGCCGACGACCTGACCGAATCCGCCGCCATGCGGGCCGAAGGCTCGACTGTACCGAACGCCCGGGAATGGGGGCCCTCTCCCGCCTGGCCGGAGGGCCGCGGCGTCTTCCTCCTGCGGCCGCTGCTGAAGGTCAGCCGCGCGGCACTGCGGGACTGGCTGGGCGAGATGGGCGAAGACTGGATCGACGACCCGGCCAATGAGAACCTGCGCTTTGCGAGAGCCCGGGCCCGCTCCGCTCGATCCTCCCCACAGCGTGGGGACGAGGACAATCCGGAGGATGGTGGAGGGGCCGGCGCCCGGGCCTCCGGAGCGGCCGGAATTCAGGATCGGGCCGCGGACAGTCGCGCCGCCCCCTCCACCGCTCTCCGAGCGGTCCCCCTCCCCACGCTGTGGGGAGGATTCACCCTCCCCCGCACCGCCTATCCCGCCGAGATCGCCATGGCCGCACTGTGCGCCGCCGGCACCGCTCGTCCGCCACGCGGCGAGAGCCTGGCGAGGATCATCGACGGACTGCGGCGGGGCGATCCCTTCACCGCAAGCCTGGCCGGTGCGCGGATCGAGGTCGGCTGGACCGGGATCACCGTCGTGCGTGAGGCGGGCGAGATCGCCCGGGGCGGACTGGCCGCGATGGATCTGCCGGCTGGCGTCCCGGTCGTCTGGGACGGCCGGTTCGAGATCACCGCCGACAGGCCGGGTCTGCGCGTGGGCCCACTGGCGGGCCGCGCCGCGAAACTGCCCGAAAGCGAGCGCAAGCGGCTCGCCGCCCTGCCCGCCGCCGCTCGACCTGGACTGCCGGTCATTCTCCATCCGGACCAGACGGTGAGTTGCCCGATCCTTGCAGAGCGTCCATCGGTTCGTATCCAGGCGCTCGCATTGGCCCGTTTCGAGGCGGCGACAGGGCGCGTAGACAGCGAGCCTGCCCCGTGACGAATCGCGCGCGTGGCGAAATCGGCCCGGCCGCCCTATCTTGTGGTCGGTAAGCACAGGAAGTTTGAGCGAATGAACCTGCGGAACCTGGCCATCTGGGCTGTCGTCGTCATCATGGCGGCAGGCGTCTGGAGCATCGTGGCGCGCGGCGGAGCCGCGCCCGGGACGGCGACGGCGGCCCAGCCCCCGTCCTATTCCACCCTGCTCAGCCAGGTGGACGCAGGCCAGATCAAGACCGCCACCTTCCGCGGCGCCTCCGTCGATCTGATCACCCAGGACAACAAGATCGCAACGGTGGTCGTGCCCAGCGACTCCAGCGACCTGGTCAAGCGAATGGAGGCCCACGGGGTCAACATCGTGTTCAAGACCGGCGAGCGCTCGCTGCTGCTGAACATCCTGATCCAGGCCTTCCCGATCCTGCTGCTGATCGGCGTCTGGATTTTCTTCATGCGCCAGATGCAAGGCGGCGCCCGCGGCGCGATGGGCTTTGGCAAGTCCAAGGCCCGGCTGCTGACCGAGAACAAGAACAAGATCACTTTCGAGGATGTCGCCGGCGTCGAGGAAGCCAAGGACGACCTTTCCGAGATCGTCGACTTCCTGAAGGACCCGCAGAAGTTCCAGCGCCTGGGCGGCAAGATCCCCAAAGGC
>JBKJII010000029.1:0-4359 GCA_046598505.1 Caulobacter sp.
AGCGGATCGCCCTGATGGTGGACCTGACCCGGTCCATGGAGTTCACCACCACCCGCACCGAAACCGACGCACTGCTGCTTGAGATCAACCTGATCAAGTCGTTGAAGCCCCGCTTCAACGTGCTGCTGCGGGACGACAAGAGCTTCCCCGAGATCGTCATCCGCCGCGACCATGCCGCGCCGCAGCTGCGCAAGCATCGCGGCGCCCACACCATCAAGGGCGACTACTTCGGCCCGTTCGCCTCGGCCGGGGCCGTCAACCGCACGCTCAATACGTTGCAGAAGGCCTTCCTGCTGCGGTCCTGCTCCGACAGCGTCTACGAGAGCCGCACCCGGCCCTGCATGCTGCACCAGATCCGCCGCTGCGCCGCGCCCTGCACCGGCCTGATCGCGCTGGACGACTATGCCAAGCTGGTCGAGGAGTCCGAGGCCTTCCTGCGCGGCAAGAGCCGGGCGGTGATGGCGCGGATGTCCGAGGCGATGCAGATCGCGTCCGACGAGATGGAGTTCGAAAGCGCCGCCCGGCTGCGCGACCGGATCCGCGCCCTGTCGTCAGTGGCCCAGGAGACCCAGGTCAATCCCGAGACGGTCGACGAGGCCGACGTGTTCGCGCTGTTCGCCGAGGGCGGTCAGGCCTGCGTGCAGGTGTTCTTCTTCCGCGCCGGCCAGAACTGGGGCAACCGGGCTTATTTCCCGCGCGTCGACAAGTCCGACAGCGACGCGGAAGTGATGAGCGCCTTCCTCGGCCAGTTCTACGACGACCGGCCGCTGCCCCGCTCGATCCTCGTCAACGTCCAGCCGTTCGAGCACGAACTGTTCAGCGAGGCCTTCTCGATGAAGGCCGGGCGCAAGGTCGAGATCCTCCAGCCCCGGCGCGGCGAGAAGAAGCAGCTCGTCGACCAGGCCGTGCTCAACGCCCGCGAGGCGCTGGGCCGCAAGATGGCCGAGAGCTCGGCCCAGGGCAAACTGCTGACCGGTGTCGCCGAGGCGTTTGGTCTGGAGAGCCCGCCTGAGCGGATCGAGGTCTACGACAACAGCCACATCCAGGGGACCAACGCGGTCGGCGGCATGGTCGTGGCCGGGCCGGACGGCTTCCAGAAGGGCCAGTACCGCAAGTTCAACATCAAGGGGACCGAGCTGACCCCCGGCGACGACTACGGCATGATGAAGGAGGTGCTGCGCCGCCGCTTCGCCCGCCTGGTCAAGGAAGAGGAGGAGGGCGACGACAGCGCCCGGCCGGACCTGGTGCTGATCGACGGCGGCAAGGGCCAGCTGGACGCGGTGCTCGAGGTGATGGCTGACCTCGGCATCGACGACATCGCCATCGTCGGGGTGGCCAAGGGACCGGATCGCGACGCGGGGCTCGAGCGGTTCTTCATGCCCGGCAAGACGCCCTTCATGCTCGAGCCGAAAAGTCCGGTGCTGTATTATTTGCAGCGGCTGCGCGACGAGGCCCACCGCTTCGCGATCGGCACCCACCGCGCCAAGCGCTCGGCGGCGATGATCAGGAACCCGCTCGACGAGATCGACGGCGTAGGCCCGGGCCGCAAGCGCGCCCTGCTGCACGCCTTCGGCTCCGCCCGCGAAGTGGGCAAGGCCACCGTCGGCGACCTGATGAAGGTGGACGGCGTCAGCGAACCGCTGGCCCAGCGGATCCACGACTTTTTCCGGAAGTAGGCGCGAGATCAGGGGAGATCAGGGGACAGCTTACTTATTTTCCCGAGCGGTGGCCGCCGTCGCGCTGGAAATAGGTAAGCTGTCCCCTGATCTCGCCTCATTTCCCCAACCGCCAAAACCCGCTACTCACCCCCCATGAAACACATCCCCAACATCCTGACCGCCCTGCGGCTCGTCCTGACCCTGGTGGTCTTCCTCGCCATGCTGGGCCTGGCCTCGCAGCCCCTGATCATGTGGGCGGTGTCAAAGGGCGCGGATCCGCAGATCGTTCAGACCGCCCTCTATTTCACGGCCTTCTGGGGCTTCGCGGTGGCGTCGATCACCGATTTCTTTGACGGCTGGCTGGCGCGCAAACTCCAGGTCGAGAGCCTGCTCGGCGCGATCCTCGACCCGATCGCCGACAAGGTGCTGGTCGCCGGCGCGGTAGTCGGCCTGGCCGCGCTCGGCTCCTGGACGGTGGCGCTGGCCGGCGGCCTGATGCTGTTCCGCGAGTTCGCTGTCAGCGCCCTGCGCGAGACCCTGGCGCCCAAGGGCCTCAAGCTGCCCGTGACGCTGCTGGCCAAGTGGAAGACCACGCTGCAACTTCTGGCGCTTGGCCTTCAGCTGTTCGTCGGCGGCTGGATCGCCTGGGGCCTGCCGCACGACCCGGAGCTGGCCCAGAGCGCCACCAAGGCGGTCGACATCGTGCTCTGGCTGGCCGTGGCTGTGACCCTGTGGACCGGCGTCGAATACGCGCTGGCCGGGCGAAAGGCGCTTAAGGCGGGGTAGAGCATAGGGCGCTGACACCGGCCGGCGCCATTTTGGTCAATCCACTCCAATCCCTCGTCACCCTCGGGCTTGTCCCGAGGACCCCTCTCGACGCGTTCCGATCCGATCAAGGGTGAAAGCGGCTCGTGCGGCTGAACGAGGGGGCCTCGCCACAAGGGAGAGGGTCACGGGGTTGGATATGAGGGGCCCCTACGGCAGCGGGATAAACTCTCCGTCGTCCAGGTCCGGCAGCTTCATCCGCCCCGCCCGCCAGTCGGCCTTGGCCTGTTCGATGCGGTCCTTTGACGAGGAGACGAAGTTCCATTCGATGAACCGCTCGCCCACCGGTTCGCCGCCAATCAGGATCACGCTGGCGGCGGTCAGGGCCTTGACCGGCACGGTCTGGCCCGGTGCGAAGACGACCATCTGGCCTTCGTTGATGGTCTGGTTGTCGACCTCGATGCTGCCCTTGGCCACATAGGCGGCGCGTTCGGGGTATTCCGCCGGCAGGCCCGCGGTGACCCCCGCCTGCAGCTCCCAGTGCACATAGAACAGCGGCGAGAACACCGGCACATTGGCCTTGGCCCCGAAGGCCGAACCGGCCACCAGCCGCGCAGCCATGCCGCCGCCCTCGTAGAACGGCAGGTCCTCCGACCCCGCGTGATGCGAGAAGGCCGGCGCGGTCTCCTCTGCCTCATCGGGCAGGGCCAGCCAGGTCTGGATACCGTCCATCCACCCGCCATGCTCGCGCAGACCCTCGAACCGCTCCGAATGGGTGATGCCGCTGCCGGCGGTCATCCAGTTGACCTCGCCCGGCTTGATGATCACGTCCGAGCCGACGCTGTCGCGGTGGGTCATCTCGCCGTCGAACAGATAGCTGAGGGTCGACAGGCCGATGTGCGGATGCGGCCGCACGTCGACACTGCGCGGGAAGCCCGGCTGGAAGTCCGCCGGACCCATGCGGTCGAAGAAGATGAACGGCCCGACCATCCGTCGCGCCGCCTGGGGCAGCACCCGCCCGACCTCGAACCCGCCGAGATCGCGCCGGTGCTGGTCGAGGATCAGGTCAATCATGGCAGGGCTCCGGTCAGGGCAGGGGAACGCTCAGCAGATGGGCGGTGCGGGGCTTGGCTGTGGTCAGGGCGCCCACGTCATCATAGTCCGCCCAGCCGCCAGCGCCGATGAACACCACCTTGCCGCCGCCATCGGCGCCCAGGGTCATGTCGTCCATCTGGGGCAGGTTGGCCGCCAGCACGCTGGCCGCCTGCAGGGTTTTGCAGTCCGGGCTGAGCCTCAGCAGCATCAGCCGCTGTGGCGTCACGCCGTTCTGCGTCGCGACCAACTCGATCGGCAGCGGCCTCGCCAGCCGCATCCAGGAGTCGCGGCGGACGCGGAACAATCCATCAGTCCCGGCCAGGGCGGCGCGCACACCGCCGACGGGCTCCAGCACGCCGGTCTTGAGGTCCAGTCGATGAAGACCGGAAGAATAGTCGGCGATGACCATCGCCTTGCCGCCCGGACAGAGGACCATCCCCTGGGGCGAGGCCATCTCCGTGGTCTTGAGCACCGGCTCCAGCTGTGCGCCGCCGGGGCGCAGCCGGTAGATCGCCGCGCTGGTGCTGTCGGTGGCGTAAACGGTCCCGTCATCGGCCACCGTGACGTCGCCGAGCTGATGTCGCTGGCCATCGTCCGGAAGCACGAAGCGTCCGAGCACCCTGCCGTCCTTGAGCGACAACTTGAGCAGGCCGGTCCGCGGCGCGCCTGCCGGTTGGCCAGGAATGTCCGGACGCCGGGTCTCCGCGGCCCATAGACTGTTGCGGCGGTGGTCCGCGGCCAGCCCGAACAGGCCGCCGGTTTCACTGTCGGGTGTCAGGAAGGGCGTGGACTTGCCGTCGGCGCCGACCCGACTGATCGAGCGCCCGGCTACGGTGCTGAC
>JBKJII010000167.1:0-1892 GCA_046598505.1 Caulobacter sp.
ATGGCGGGGCGAAGACCCAATCCCTCCCGGCGCTTGCGCCTGGGCGCATACGAGATGGTCAAGATCGGAGCCCGGCGCTTCGACTGGAGCGATCCCTATCATTTCGCTCTGACCATCTCCTGGCCGGTGTTCTTCGCCGCCCTCATGGCCGCCTACCTGGTGATCGCCTCGGTGTTCGCGGTCTTCTACTTCCTGAACCCCGGCGCCATCGCCAACGTCCACCCGGGCTCCTGGCCGGACGCCCTGTTCTTCTCGTTTGAGACCCTGGCCGGCGCCGGCTATGGCGAGATGTATCCGGCCACCCTGCCCGGGCGGCTGACCGCGGCGGGCGAGATCATCACCGGCATGGCCTTCACCGCCATCATGACCGGGCTCGTCTTCGTGCGGTTCTCCAAGCCCCGGCCAAAAATCCTGTTCGCCGACAAGGCGGTGGTCGCCACACACAACGGCCTGCCCCACCTGATCGTGCGGGTGGGCAACGGGCGCATCCACGCCCTGGCCGACGCCTCGTCCTCGCTGGTGATTCTGGTTCGCGAGACGACCCGCGAGGGCAGCATCTTCTACAACACCTACGACCTGCGCCTGCTGCGTTCAAAGACGCCGGCCCTACCCCTCGCCGTCAGCCTGATGCACCCCATCGATGAGCATAGCCCGATCCACGGCATGGACGCCGCGGACATGACCGCATGCGAACTTCGGCTCTTCGCCACCACCCAGGCGCTAGACCCCCAACTGGGCGCCGTGGTCAGCGACCTGAAGGCCTACGGCTCGCAGGACATCGCCTGGGGCATGCGCTATGCCGACATGATCTCCAAGGACGAGGCCGGACGGAATGTCGCGGACCTGACGCGCCTCAGCCTGATCGAACCCGACCCTGCCCTGAAGTCACAGCCCCCGCCGTCCGCACAGATTCAGCCTTAAGCGGAGCAGGCACTGTCACCGAAATTCCAACCGGGCTAAGCACTCGGTGACTCGAACTCCGGGGAGGAAAGCATGGCCCACTGGCTCGTGAAATCGGAGCCCAACGTCTAATCGTTCAGCGACCTGGAGCGGGACGGCAAGACCACCTGGGACGGGGTGCGCAACAACACCGCCGCGCTGAACCTGAAGGCGATGAAGGTGGGCGACGAGGCCTTCTTCTACCACTCTCAGGAAGGCAAGGAGGTGGTTGGCATCGCCAAGGTGGTGAAAGAGGCCTTCCCCGACGCCTCAGACAAGACCGGCCGTTTCGTCGCCGTCGAGATCGCACACGTCCGCCCGATCAAGTCCGCCGTCACGCTGACGGCCATGAAGGAGAACCCGACGCTCTCCGACATGCAGATGATCCGCCAGTCGCGCCTCTCGGTCTCCCCGGTCAGCGCCGAGCAGTGGAAGATCATCCTGAAGATGGCCGGCGAATAGTTCCGACCCCCGTTTAGGACGGGAGAAGCGTTGACACGACCTAGGGTCATCCGGCGCTGTCTTCCTCGAACAACCGAGAACAAACGGGAGGGCGTCATGAGCGCATCGTCGGTGGGATTTTCGAACGCGCGCCTGGCCAAGGCGGACGAGGTGATGAAGGCCCGGTATGTCGATACCGGCATGCTCCCGGGCATCCTGACCATGGTCTACCGCAAGGGTGAGATCGCCCACGTCGGCATGAGCGGCCACATGGACATCGAGCGCGGCAAGGCGATGCGCGAAGACGCCATCTTCCGCATCTATTCGATGACCAAGCCGATCACCGCCGTCGCCCTGATGATGCTGGTGGAAGAGGGCCTGCTGGGCCTCGACGACGCGGTCCACACCCACATCCCCTCCTGGAAGGGTCTCGGCGTCTACGCCTCCGGCGTGCCGTCGCTGATCCGCGATGCGCCGCCCCAGTTCATGACCACGCCCGTCGAGCGGCCGAT
>JBKJII010000084.1:0-6932 GCA_046598505.1 Caulobacter sp.
ACTGGTGGGACCTGTCGGGCGTCAACAGCCTCGCCAGCCGCCAGTTTCCGGTCGGCCACGGCAGTCATGCGACGCCGTCGGAGATCGCCGTGACCCAGTGGGCCTATCCGGACGCGATCAAGGCAGCCAACTACGCGCCGCAGATCGCCCCGACCGGTCCGATCCGCGAAGCCCTCGATTTCCGCGCCCGCTACGCCGATGGCCGCATGGGCTCTGACCCCGCGCTGGCGACGCCGGAAAAGGGCGGCGAGTTGGTGGCGTTGGCGGCCAAGGGGCTGATCGAGGACGTGGCGGGCTTTTCCGCTGAACCGTTCCTGGTGTGATTGCGCGCGGGGACATGCACTTCAGTGCGTGTCCCCTCTGGCCGACTTCAGAGCCAGCAGCCGAGTCCCGGGGACACGCACTGAAGTGCATGTCCCCTCAGGCCGTCACCACGGCGCCATCGACGATGGCCACGGTCCACGCTTCCAGCCGTTGCCCCTCGCAGGGACCGGACTTACACACCCCGTCCTCGATCCGGAACAGCGCCCCGTGGCCGGTGCAGAGGATCAGGTCGTTTTCCCGCGTCACATGCCGCCCCGTCGGCCCGCCCAGCGGCTGGCCGGTGTGCGGGCAGCTGTCGACGTAGCCGACCAGCGTTTCGCCCCGACGGACCACGAAGCCGAGGAACAGCTTGTCATCAGCCCGAAAGTGAAACGCCCGCGAACCGGGATCGGCGATTTCGTCCAGGCGGCAGAGAACGGTCCCGGCCGGCGGTCTGGCCGGGTTCAGTCCTGCCACGGGATGGTGACCCGCCAGGGCTCTACGCTGGACGTCTCGTAGAGACCCGCCCTGGTGTAGGGGTCATCGGCATGGAAGGCCCTGGCCGCCGCCAGATCCGGCGCCTCGACGATGATCATCGAGCCGGCCATGCCATCGTCGGCCGTCAGGAACGGCCCGCCCAGCCTGATCTTCAGCGGCTGACTTCCGGCCCAGGTCAGATGCGCCTCGCGGGTGGCGGCGCGGATCGCCGGGCCGTCGGGGAGCTTGTCTTTCCACTGGACGATGAAGAGGGGCATGGGCGGTCCTAACGTTCGGCTTTGATCGGGCGCGACAGCAGGCCGAGGATGGCTTCGTCCACCCCGACCTCTCCGGCGAGAATGGCGGCGACGGCTTCGCTGATCGGCGTCTCGACCTTCAGCCTGCGGGCCAGGGCGCGGACGGCGGGCGCCGAGGCGACGCCCTCGGCCACGGTCAGCTTGCCGGCCAGAGCCTGCTCCAGCGACTGGCCGGCGCCGAGCGCCAGGCCGACGCTCATGTTGCGCGACTGCGGGCTGGAGCAGGTCAGGACCAGATCGCCCAGGCCGCACAGGCCGGCGACCGTCTCGGCCTGGCCGCCGAGGGCCTCGGCCATGCGGGTCATCTCGGCGAACCCCCGGGTGATCAGGGCGGCGTGAGCGGAACGGCCCAGGCCCTTGCCCTCGACAATGCCGCAGGCGATGGCCAGCACGTTCTTGATCGCTCCGCCGGCCTCGGCGCCGATCACGTCGCTGGACAGGTAGGGTCGGAAGGTCGGGGTCGCGATGGCGGCGGCCAGCGCCCGGCCGAGGTCTTCGTCGGCGCAGGCGAGCGTCACCGCCGTCGGCAGGCCGCGGGCCACCTCGCCGGCGAAACTGGGTCCCGACAGCACTGCCACGCCGGCCTGCGGGATGGTCTGCTCCAGCACCTCGCTCATCAGGCTCAGGGTGCCCTGCTCGACGCCCTTGGCGCAGAGCACGATCGGCAGGTTTTCGCGCACATGCGGGCAGAGCGCCGCGAGGGTCGAGCGCAGGTGCTGGGCCGGCGCGACCGCCAGAATGAAATCGCACGCCGACAGGTCCTCGAGGTCGGTGGTGGCGTCGACGCCGACGTCCAGTTTCACTCCCGGCAGGAACAGGCTGTTCTCGCGGGTCGCCCGGATGGCCTCGACCACCTCGGTCTCGCGGGCCTGCAGCACCACCGACATGCCGGTGCGGGCGCAGACCTGGGCCAGGGCGGTGCCCCAGGCGCCGCCGCCGATAACCCCGGCGTAGTTGAAACCTTCACTCATGCCTTGGCGCCCTTGCGTCCGGGAACGTGGGTAGGATTGGCCGAAGCCGCCGCCTGGTCCAGCGGCCAGCGCGGCCGGGCGGGCGCGTCGAGGCCGTCGACGAGGCCCAGCGCCAGCCGTTCCGCCCCGGCCAGCGCGATCATCGCGGCGTTGTCGGTGCAGTACGTCAGCGGCGGGGCGTGGAAGGAGAAGCCGTGCTTTGTGCAGGCCTGCTCCAGCCGGGTCCGGACCGCCATGTTGGCCGCGACCCCCCCGGCGACGACGAAGCGCAGGCCCGCGCCAGCGTGGGTTCCAGCATAGGCGACCATGGCCCGCTCGGTTCGCTCTGCCAGCTGGCGGGCGATGGCGAACTGCACGCTGGCCGCCAGGTCGCGCCGGTCGGCTTCGGCGGTCAGGCCCTCGGCGGCACGAGCGGCGGCGGTCTTGAGGCCGGAGAATGAGAAGTCGAACCCCTCACGGCCGAGCAGGGCGCGGGGCAGGGCGAAGCGCGCCGGATCGCCGCCGTCGGCCAGCCGCTCCAGCGCCGGGCCGCCGGGATAGCCCAGGCCCATGGTCTTGGCGATCTTGTCGAAGGCCTCGCCCGCGGCGTCGTCGATGGTCGAGCCCAGCCGGCGACAGGCGCCGACTCCGGCAACTTCCAGCAGCTGGCAATGGCCGCCGCTGACCAGCAGCAGCAGGAAGGGGTAGGAGATGTCGTCGGCCAGTCGGGCGCTGAGGGCATGACCCTCCAGGTGATTGACGGCGATCAGCGGCAGGCCGCGCGCGAGCGCGGCGGCCTTGCCGAATGACAGCCCGACCATGACGCCGCCCACCAGACCCGGCCCCGCTGTGGCTGCGACGCCCGACAGGCCGTCCCAGCCGAGGCCAGCCTCCAGCAGCGCCCGCGCGACGATGCCGTCGATGGACTCGACATGCGCCCGCGCCGCGATCTCCGGCACAACGCCGCCATAGGGGGCGTGCTCGGCGATCTGGCTGGCGATGATCGAGGACAGCACGGTGACGCGGCCGTCGGCGTCCCGGCGCACGACGGACGCGGCGGTCTCGTCGCAGCTGGTTTCGATCCCGAGGACGGTGAGGGTGGTCATCTACATTGCGGCCCGGACGACCCTCGTATAGCAGCGGGGGCGTCTTCTTCCGCCCGAGGTAACCCCCCCGCCGTGTCGTCGCAACCGCCCATCCGGATCGGGACCCGCGGGTCCAAGCTCGCCCTGGCCCAGAGCGGCATGATGCAGCGGCGTATCGCCGCCGCGCTGGGGGCCGCCGATCGCGCCGAAGAGGCCGCGCCGCTGGTGGTCATCACCACGACCGGCGACCGCATCCAGGATCGTCGGCTGCTGGAGATCGGTGGCAAGGCGCTGTTCACCAAGGAGATCGAGGAAGCCCTGCTCGACGGACGGATCGACGCCGCCATCCATTCCATGAAGGATGTCCCGGCCGACATGCCGCCGGGGCTGGCCATCGCCGCCATTCCCGAGCGAGAGGACCCGCGCGACGCTTTCGTCTCGACCCGCTACGCCTCGATCATGAACCTGCCGCAGGGTGCGAAGCTCGGCACCGCCTCGCTGCGGCGACAGGCCCAGGCGCTGGACGTGCGACCCGACCTCGAGATCGTCATGCTGCGCGGCAATGTCGACACCCGGCTGGCGAGGCTGGAAGCCGGGGTGGCCGACGCGATCCTGCTCGCCGCCTCGGGCCTGAACCGGCTGGGCCTGGGGCATGTGCCCAAGGGCTTCCTTGATCCTGTGGAAGCGCCGCCGGCGCCGGGCCAGGGCGCCCTGGCGATCCAGACGCGCGTTGAGGACGTGAACGCGCCCTGGGTCACGGCCCTGCGCTGCGAGGCCACGACACTGGCCGTGGCGGCCGAGCGCGGCGCCCTCACGGCGCTGGAGGGCTCCTGTCGCACGGCCGTCGGCGCCCACGCCCGGCTGGAGGGTCGTCGCCTGACCCTGATCGTCGAAGCCCTGACGCCGGACGGCGCCCGCCGCTATCGCCGTGAGGGCGCCGTTGATCTCGGCGCCGATAGCGAGGGGGACGCCCGGGCGCTCGGCCTGCGTCTCGGCGACGCCGTTCGCATCGAGGGCGGCCCGGATATCGTCCTGAAGGATTGATCGGCGTCCCGCCGGGTTGCAGGGTGGCGGCCATGCCCTCGTCTCCGCTTACCGTCTGGATCACCCGCGCCGAACCCGCCGCTGCGGCGACCGCGGATCGTGTCGCGGCGCTCGGCCATGCGCCGATCGTCGCGCCGGTTTTGCGCATCGAACCGCTCAGTGATCTGGTCGTCGATCTGACCGGCGTCGCGGCCCTCGCCTTCACCAGCGCCAACGGTGTGCGTGCTTTCGCGGGCCTGCATCCACGACGTGACATCCGGGTCTTCTCCGTCGGCGCCGGGACCACGGCGGCGGCCAAGGCCGCCGGCTTCAAGGCGGTGCTGTCCGCGGAAGGTGATGTCAACGCCCTCGCCGGGCGTATTGCGGCGCGCAGAGGCGAACTGCGCGGAACGGTCCTTCACCCGGGCGCCGCCGAGCCGGCCGGCGATCTTGTCGGCGCGCTCATGGCCGAAGGCCTCGAGGCGAGGAGCCTGACGCTCTACGATTCGGTCGTCGTGGCGCCGCCCGCTGACCTGCTGGGCCGGCTGGAAACCGTCGATGTGGTCCTGCTTCATTCGCCCAAGGCCGCACGGGCGGTGGCGAAGCTGTTGCGGGGCCGGGACCTGCCGAAGCTCCGCCTGCTGTGCCTGTCCGGAGCCGTGGCCAAACCGCTCGCGCGCACGAAAGTGCGAGAAGTTGTTCGCGCCCCGTTTCCCATCGAGGCGGCGCTGCTTAGTCTGATAGGAAGAGGCGACCCGACCGGAGTCGCCCCAAGGCCCGCCACCAAGGCCGCAACGAGGCGTTTGAAGAGCTGATGACCGTCGCGCCCGACCCCAGCGAGATCACCCCGCCGACTGATCCGGCGGCCTACGGACGTCCGCGCAGCTTCGGCGTGGCCTTCTGGGCCGTCGTGGCCCTGGTCGTTCTGAGCCTTCTGGCCGGCGCCGCGGCGATCAAATGGGCGCCGATGATCTGGGGCAAGTCGCGCGAGCCGGCGGCCGCAGGCGCCACGCCGCTGGTGGCTGACCTGCCGGACCTGAACCCGCAGTCGCAGCCTGGCCGTCCCACCGCCG
The DNA here is from genome assembly GCA_046598505.1 of Caulobacter sp. Lineage (GTDB taxonomy): Bacteria > Pseudomonadota > Alphaproteobacteria > Caulobacterales > Caulobacteraceae > Caulobacter. The sequence continues at coordinate 5,229 of JBKJII010000084.1, forward strand.
CAGCGGAAGCGGCGCCAGCCACCTCGTCCGCCGAGATCGCCGCCCTGCAGGCGCGGGTCGATGCGCTTGAAGTCAGTCAGACCCGCACCGTCAACGCCGCCGCCGCCGCCCTTGCGGCCGCTTCGTTGGGCGAAGCGACCCAGGGTTCAGGATCGTTCGACGCCGAGCTCTCCGCGCTTGAGCGGGTGCTGCCGCTCTCCGGCGAAGTGCGCAGCCTGCGCCCCTACGCCGAAAACGGGGTGCCCAGCCGCGCGGCTCTGGCCGCCGAATTCGACGCCGTGGCCGCCAAGGCCGCCGTGGCCGCCCGCGACCCTGGAGAGCGCGCCGGGTTCCTCGCCCGCGCGGCTCATGCCCTGTCGTCCATCGTCACCATCCGCCGCGTCAGCGCGGGCGGTGACGGCCCCGACGCCGTCCTGGCCCGCGCCGGCGACGCCGTGGCCCAGGGCGATCTCGAAGGCGGACTGAAGATCCTGCGCGACCTGCCGCCCAAGGCGGCCCAGGCCATCGCGCCCTGGCGCAGCAAGGCGCTGCAGCGTGTCGCCGTCGATCGGCAGGTGGCCTCGATCCGCGCGCTCGCCCTGTCGGACCTGATGGCCGTATCGCGGGCCCAGCCATGATCAGGACCGCCATCGTCCTGTTCCTCGTCACGGCCCTGGCGGTCGCGGCTCTGGCGCTGGGCGGCGACGCCGGCGTGGCCAGCCTGGTCTGGCGCGGCTGGCGTGTCGACATGACGGCCGCCGCCGCCGCCCTGCTCGTGTTGTTCACCTCCCTGATCGCCACGATCGGCTGGAATTTCTTCAAGTGGCTGCTGGAAGCGCCGCAACGCTCGGCCCGCGCCCGCGCCGAGGCCAGGCGCAAACAGGGCGGCGAAGCCCTCGCGCGCGGCTTCCTCGCCGCCGCCGCCGGCGACGGCTCCGAGGCCCGCCGCCTGGCGCAGAAGGCGGCCGACCTGGCCGACGACGCGCCGGCTCTGGTGCGGGTGCTGGCCGCCCAGGCCGCGGAGGCCGCCGGCGACCTGCCTGCCGCGCGGGCCGCCTATTCCGCCATGTTGGGGTTCCCCGACATGCGGCTCGCCGGCCTCAAAGGACTGATGCAGACGGCGCTGGCCGAGGGCGACAAGGGCGCGGCCCTGCGTCACGCCCAAAGCGCATACGGCCTGGCCAAGACCGCACGCTGGGCCTGGCGGGCGCTGGTCGATGCCCGGCTTGAAGCCGGCGACTGGGCCGCGGCGCTCGATCTGGTGCAAGGCGCCCAGGAGCGCAAGATTGTCTCGCCGCTGGTGGCCGATCGCACCCGCGCCGCCCTGCTGGCCGCCTCGGCCGCCAGTTTCGAGACCCATCCGACCGAACGCATGCGCGCCCAGGCGCTCGAGTTTGCGCTGCAGTCGGTGAAGCTCAAGCCCGACTTCGCCCCCGGCGTGGTCATGGCCGCCCGTCTGCTGGCTACCGACGGCAAGGCCGGCCGGGCCTCGGGCATGCTCGAGAGCGCCTGGAGAAGCCAGCCCCACCCGGCCCTCTGGCTGGCCTACCGCGACCTGCGCACCAGCGAGACGCCGCGTGAACGCGCCAAGCGACTGGCCGCGCTGGCGGCCTTGAACCCCGACGCTCGCGAGAGCCGCATTCTGGCGGTCGAGCAGGCCCTGATCGGCGGCGAGGTCAGCGTCGCCCGTCAGGCCGCCAAGGTCCTGGAGGCCGAGCCGCCGAC
>JBKJII010000329.1:0-15751 GCA_046598505.1 Caulobacter sp.
CGGCAGGGATTGAACCTGCGACCCCACCCGTGTGAAGGGTGTGCTCTACCACTGAGCTACGCGCCCATGCCCGGATCGCGATCGGGCCATTAAGCGAGCGGCGGCACCCTGTCCAGCGGCGTTACTGGACCGCGTCCTTCAACACCTTGCCGGCACGGAATTTGGGCTGCGACGTCGCCTTGATCTGCATCGGTTCACCGGTGCGCGGGTTGCGCCCGGTCGATGCCTTGCGTCGGGTGACCGTAAAATTGCCAAACCCGACCAACCTTATTTCATCGCCGCGTTTGAGCGTCGAGGTAATAACCTCAAGCATCGTTTCAACCGCGCGACTGGCATCATTGCGCGAAAGGCCAGCACGGTCGGCAACATGGCCGATGAGTTCCTGCTTGTTCATGCTCCCAGGCTCCCGGTACGCGCCGCGAGACTCGCAGCAAAAAATAGACGCGCCTTTAAGACAATTTTGGCCGCGCGAGTCAAAGGGCTAAGTACGCGCTGTCTTTTAGTGACGCACCGTTGCGCCGTCCCCGCCGCCCGGGGCCGGGATCACCGGCTCGGTCGCCTGTTCGTCGGCGTCAGTCCATTCGATCGGCACCAGCGGCCGCGATAGCGCCCGCGCCAGCACTTCGTCGACATGCGCGACCGGGATGATTTCGAGCGCGTCGCGCACCGATGCCGGAATTTCGACAAGGTCCTTTTCATTCTCCGCCGGGATCAAGACGGTGGTGATCCCGCCGCGCAGCGCCGCCAGCAATTTCTCCTTGAGTCCGCCGATCGGGAGCACGCGGCCGCGCAGCGTCACTTCGCCGGTCATCGCGACATCGCGGCGCACCGGGATTGCGGTCAGGGTCGAAATCATCGCGGTGACCATGCCGACACCCGCCGACGGGCCGTCTTTGGGCACCGCGCCTTCGGGCAGATGGATATGGATGTCCTTGCGCGCGAAGATCGACGGTTTGACGCCATAGCTCGGGCTACGCGCCTTGACGAAACTCATCGCCGCCTGAATCGATTCGGTCATCACCTCGCCCAGTTTGCCAGTCGTCTTGACCAGTCCCTTGCCGGGTACGGTGACCGCCTCGATGGTCAGCAATTCGCCGCCCACTTCGGTCCAGGCGAGGCCGGTCACGGCGCCGATCTGATCCTCTTCCTCACCAACCCCGTAGCGGTAGCGCCGCACGCCAAGGAATTCGGAAATATTGTCGTCGGTCAGCTCAACCGCTTCGACCTTGCCCTCGAGGATCTGTCGGAGCGACTTGCGCGCCACCTTGGCGAGTTCGCGCTCGAGCGTACGAACCCCGGCCTCACGCGTGTAATGGCGCAGGATCGCGCGCAGGCCTTCATCGGAGAAGATCATCTCCTCGGGCTTGAGGCCATGTGCCTCCATCTGCTTGGGGATCAGGTGGCGCTTGGCGATCTCGACCTTCTCGTCCTCGGTGTAGCCTTCGAGGCGGATGATCTCCATCCGGTCGAGCAGCGCCTGGGGCAGGTTGAGGCTGTTCGCGGTGGTCACGAACATCACGTCGCTGAGGTCGAAATCGAGTTCGAGATAATGATCCTGGAACTTCGAGTTCTGTTCGGGATCGAGTACTTCGAGCAGCGCCGAGGCAGGATCGCCGCGGAAATCCTGGCCGAGCTTGTCGATTTCGTCGAGCAGGAACAGCGGGTTGCTGGTCCCCGCCTTGCGCAGATTGGTGAGCACCTTGCCCGGCAGCGAGCCGATGTAGGTGCGACGGTGGCCGCGAATCTCGGCTTCGTCGCGCACGCCGCCGAGCGACAGGCGCACGAACTCACGGCCCGTCGCCTTGGCGATCGACTTGCCGAGCGAGGTTTTGCCGACGCCGGGAGGGCCGACGAGGCACAGAATCGGGCCTTTCAGCGAGTTGGTCCGGGCCTGAACGGCCAGGTACTCGAGGATGCGCTCCTTCACCTTCTCCAGGCCGTAGTGGTCCTCTTCGAGGATCGCCTCGGCGCGCGCCATGTCGATCTTCTTGGCCTTGGCCTTGCCCCATGGAATCGACAGCAGCCAGTCGAGATAGTTGCGCACCACCGTGCTCTCGGCCGACATCGGGCTCATGTTGCGCAGCTTCTTGAGCTCGCCCTCGGCCTTGCCGCGGGCTTCCTTGGAGAGGCGCGTCTTCTTGATGCGCTTTTCCAGCTCGATGAGTTCGTCGCGACCGTCGTCCTGGTCGCCCAGCTCGCGCTGGATCGCCTTCATCTGCTCGTTGAGATAGTATTCGCGCTGGGTCTTCTCCATCTGGCGCTTCACGCGCGAACGGATCTTCTTCTCGACCTGCAGGACGGAAATCTCGCCCTCCATCAGGGCGAAGACCTTTTCCAGGCGCTTCACGATATTGAAGATTTCCAGCAGCTGCTGCTTGTCGCCGATCTTCACCGACAGGTGGGCGGCGATCGAGTCGGCCAATTTGCCCGGTTCGACGATCTGCGGGATCGAGGCCAGGGCCTCGGGCGGGATCTTCTTGTTGAGTTTGACGTAGTTCTCGAACTGCTCGGCCACGGCGCGCGACAGGGCTTCGGCCTCATGTTCCTCGCCGCCGTCCTCTTCGATGAGGGCGGTCTCGGCTTCGTAGTAGTCCTCGCGGTCGGTGAACTTGATCACCGCGGCGCGGTGCTTGCCCTCGACCAGCACCTTGACGGTGCCGTCGGGCAGCTTGAGCAGCTGCAGCACGGTGGCGACCACGCCGACGTCATAGATGTCGTCGGTGACGGGATCGTCGTCGGCCGAGTTCTTCTGGGTGGCCAGCAGGATCTGCTTGTCGCCGCGCATCACCTCTTCGAGCGCACGGACCGACTTGTCGCGCCCCACGAACAGGGGAACGACCATATGGGGAAACACCACGATGTCCCGAAGCGGCAACACCGGAAGCGTACGGATGTCGGTCATACCATTCTCCTCAGCGCAGCCCTGAAACGTTGGCGCTGCGCAGGTCGATCCAGACTGATCGCCCTTTGTGAAGGATATGTGGCCGCTTCGGCGGTGCATTCAAGCGCAGGGGGCGCCGCGCGGCGGTGAGACGCAGGGGAAAGGCCGGGTTTTCCCCAACAAAACCTGTTCGGCTACCGCTTCTTGCCGAGGTGGGCGGCGATGTCCTTGGTCATGCGGCCGGCGGCGCGGTGGGCGGCGGTCAGCTGCTCCTTGGTCACGCCCCAGCGCTTCATCCAGTATTCCACGGCCTTGCGCTCGGAAAGGTCGAGCCTCTCCTTGTCGATGAAGCCGCGCTTGTCTTTCAGGCCGGCCATGGGAATCTCCGGTGCTTTTGCTGATCCGACAATACGCGGAACACCGCGAAGGAAAAAGGATTGCGTCCTTCGAGACGCGATCCTGATGGATCGCTCCTCAGGACGACGTCGATAGGCGGGTTTCAATGATATCCGTCATGGTGAGGAGCGAGCTTCAAGCGAGCGTCTCGAACCACGCCCGTTGGCTCACCGCCGGCCACCCGCTACCCTGACTTCATGACCCAGACCCTGCGTCGCCTGATCGATCTGCCCGGCATCGCCGAACTTGAAACCCGCGCCCTGATGAAGCCGTCGCTGGCCGAGCCGGGCGCCCATCTCGATGCGCCCGAGATCGACGAGGCTTGCAAGGCCTGCTTCGGCCTGACGATCGACGAGGCCGACGCCATTGCCCTTCCCGACGACTGGGACGACATCGACGGCAAACCGCCGGCGCAGCAGGTGTTCGCCTTCGAAGATGCCGGCTGGGATGTGACGGACAAGCGCCGGCCGCTGCGGATGCTGGGGCACTACGCGCTGCCGCTGTGGCTGGCGATTCGCAACGTGGCCGGTGAACTGCCGTTCGAGGCGCCGCCGGCGGAGATTACGGGAGACTGGGCCGCGGCCATGGCCAAGGACGCCAAGGCGTTCAGGAAGCGGTAGCGCCCTCATCCCGCCCCACTAGACGCCTAACTTCCGCGACACAGCGACGCCTCGCGCGACTCGAAACGGCGGCTTAAACATCTCTGTCGCATCGTTGCGCCAGACTGTTCGCCAAGAAGCGGTCAGCGCGACAGGGGACGAGACCTTGACCACGAAGCCTTCCGAACCACGCGCCTGGCGCAAAATTCTCACGGCTTACCAGCAGCCAAGCCATGCGCGCTCGATCCTAGAGATCGTGCTGAGCGCCGCGCCGCTGTTCGCCATCTGGACCGTCGCCTGGGTGGCGGCGATCTTCGGCCTGTGGTGGCTGGCCCTGCTGCTGTCGATTCCGGCCTCGGCCTTCCTGGTGCGGCTGTTCATGGTGCAGCACGACTGCAGCCATCAGTCCTTTTTCCGCAGCCCGGCCGCCAACGACTGGACCGGCCGGCTGATCGGCGTGCTGACGATGACGCCTTATCACTGCTGGCGCCGGTCGCACGCGATCCACCACGCCACCTCGGGCGACCTCGACCGTCGGGGCCTCGGCGACATCGCCACCCTGACCGTCGCGGAGTACCGCGCCTTGCCGCTGATCAGGCGGATCGGCTACCGGCTGTACCGCAACCCCATCGTCCTGTTCGTCATCGGCCCGGCCTGGGTGTTCGTGCTCGAGCAACGCCTGCCCATGGGGATGATGAAGGAAGGCTGGAAGCCATGGCTCAGCGCCATGGGCACCAACGCCGCCATCGCCACGCTGGTCGGACTGGCCATCTGGGCCGGTGGCTGGAAGGGCCTGCTGCTGATCCATCTGCCGACCATCCTGATGGCCGCATCGATCGGCGTCTGGCTGTTCTACGTTCAGCATCAGTTCGAGAACGGCTACTGGGCGCGCAAGGGCGACTGGGATCACACCGAGGCCGCGCTGCACGGCAGTTCGCACTACGACCTGCCAGAACCCCTGCGCTGGATGACCGCCAACATCGGCGTGCACCATGTGCACCATGTGAACAGCCGCATCCCCTACTACCGGCTGACCAAGGTCCTGAAAGACCACCCCGAACTGCGCAATGTCAGCCGGTTGGGGCTGCTGGAGAGCTTCCGCACCGTGTCGCTGGCGCTGTGGGACGAGGGCAGCCGCAAGCTGGTGTCATTCGGCGAGGCCCGCCGCCTGCGCCGGCTGGAACGGGCGACAGCCTGAAGCCTCGCAAGGCGACGCCCGCCGGACAGGGTCCAGCGGGCGCGCTTCAGTTCAGTCGATGTATCGAAGGCTAGTAGCCGCGCGGACCGACATCGCGGCGCGGCCAGTCCAGGCTGGCGGCCAGGTTGTCGAGGCGAGCCTGGATGCGCATCGTGTCGGCGCGGGTCAGACGGCCTTTGCGATGCGGCATACGCAGTTCCTGGCGCTTGATCATCCTCAGGGTGCGCAGGGCCTCGGCGCCGTCCTGCTGGCTGATCGAGCCCATGCGCATGCCGGCGCGGATACGCTGGTCGAGCCAGAGCTGGCGACCACGGATGTCCCGCGGCGCGCCGTCCCATGACCAGGCAGCCAGGTCCGGAGCCCGACCGCCGGAGGTGGCGACCCAGCGGCCGGTCGTGTCGTAGTAGCCGTACGCTTCGCCGGCGTGCCAGCGTCCGTTCGTGTCGTAGTAGCCGGGGTGGGCGTCGGCGACCCAGACGCCCTGGGCGTTAGGACGACCCGAGGCCTGCCCGGCAATCCAGCGGCCATTGATGTCGTAGTGGCCCATCGTCGGACCTGCGACCCATTGGCCGCGCTGGTTGTAGTACCCGCTCGCGGCGCCGGAGACCCACTGGCCGCGGCTGTCGTAGTAGCCGGTCGAGGAGGCAGGCACCCAGCGGTTGTTGCTGTCGTAGTAGCCGCTGGCGTTGCTGGCGGACTGGGCGGGAACCCAGCGGCCATTGGCGTCATAGTAGCCGTTCGGCGCGCCGGCGACCCAGTCGCCGTTACGGTCATAGTAGCCGGCCGCGTTGTTCTGGGCCGTTTCGCTGGCGTGCCAGATGCCGTTGCTGTCGTAGCGGCCGTAGGCGCTGCGCGGATCGGGGCGGGTCGTGCCGCCCATCGCCATCCAGCGGCCCGACGTGTCGTAGTAGCCGTACGTTTCGCCGGCGTGCCAGCGACCGTTCGTGTCGTAGTAGCCCGGCTGGGCGTCGGCGACCCAAACGCCCTGGGCATTAGGACGACCGGCGGATTCGCCGGGCATCCAGCGCCCATTGCGGTCATAGCGACCCATGGCGGGACCGGCGACCCACTGGCCACGCTGGTCGTAGTAACCGCTCGCGGCGCCGGAGACCCACTGGCCGCGGCTGTCGTAGTAGCCGGTCGAGGAGGCGGGAACCCAACGGTTGTTGCTGTCGTAGTAGCCGCTGGCATTGCTGGCGGACTGGGCGGGGACCCAGCGGCCGTTGGCGTCATAGTAGCCGTTCGGCGCGCCGGCGACCCAGTCGCCGTTACGGTCATAGTAGCCGGCCGCGTTGTTCTGGGCTGTTTCGCTGGCGTGCCAGATGCCGTTGCTGTCGTAGCGGCCGTAGGCCGGGCGCTGGTCGCTGACCATGGTGGCGCCCATCGGCATCCAGCGGCCGTTGGTGTCGTAGTAGCCGTACGCTTCGCCGGCGTGCCAGCGACCGTTCGCGTCATAGTAGCCCGGCTGCGCATCGGCGACCCAGACGCCGTCGGCGTTCGGGCGGCCGGCGGACTGGCCGGAGATCCAGCGACCATTGCGGTCGTAGCGACCCATGGTCGGACCAGCGACCCACTGGCCGCGGTCGTTGTAGTATCCGCTGGCGGCGCCGGAGACCCATTGGCCGCGGCTGTCGTAGTAGCCGGTCGAGGAGACAGGCACCCAGCGGTTGTTGCTGTCGTAGTAGCCGCTGGCGTTGCTGGCGGACTGGGCGGGGACCCAGCGGCCATTGGCGTCATAGTAGCCGTTCGGCGCGCCGGCGATCCAATCGCCGTTGCGGTCATAGTAGCCCGCGGCCTGCGCCTGGCCGACATCGTTCGAGTGCCACAGGCCTCGGCTGTCGTAGAAGCCGTAGGCACGGGCGCAGTCGCCGTCATTGGCGCTCTTGGCGATCTGGTTGCCGATGATCGCGCCTGCGACGCCGCCGATCACCGCGCCCTTGGCGCGATCATCGCTACCGGCCACGGCCCCGCCGATGACAGCGCCGATGCCGGCGCCTGCGAGGGTGCCTGCGGTGCGGCTGCTGCGCTGCTGTTCACAGGTTTGTTGCTGCGCCATCGCGAAGGTGGGCAACAGCGTGGCCGCGGCGATGCCGGCGACCAGAATGATCTTTCGCATTGGGGGTAGGCTCCTGGGTGGGCATGTCGCCCTTGTCCCTCTGCAGCATGAACCCCCCGCCGACGCCGAAGTTCCATCCGGGCCCTTTCCGGTGACGGCGGCGCAAATATCTCACGCCGCCTGTCGGCGCACGGCATACTCGTTCGTCCTGTGACTGAACGGAGGCCAATTCGATGCTCTACGCCCTGCTCTGCTACAACAACGAGGCCGAGGTTTTCTCCTGGACCCAGGAGCAGGACGACGCCGTGATGGCGCGGCTGGACGTCGTGCATCAGAAACTTGACCAGGCCGGCAAGCTGGGGCCGGCCCTGCGGCTGCTCTCGACCACGACCGCCACCACCCTGTTCAAGGACAAGGACCTGGTCGTCGACGGGCCCTACACCGAGACCAAGGAACAGCTGCTCGGCCTGTATCTGCTGGACATCGACGGGCTCGAAGAGGGCCTGGCGATCGCCCGTGAACTTGCGGCGGCAAACCCGGGAGGCGCCTACGAAATCCGGCCCATCGGCCTGTACCTTCCGGGCAAGGCGCTGGGGTGACCGATCTGGCCTGGATCAACGCGGCCCTGTCCGGCGCCCGGCCCCGGGCCGTCGGCGCCCTGCTGCGCCACTTCCGGGACCTCGATACCGCCGAGGAAGCGTTCCAGGACGCCTGTTTGCGGGCATTGAAAAACTGGCCGCTCAACGGCCCGCCGCGTGATCCGGCTGCCTGGCTGATCATGGTCGGACGCAACGCCGGCATCGACGGCGTGCGGCGGCGCGCGAAACAGACCGCTCTGCCCGACGAGGCGTCGCTGTCAGACACCGAGGACGCTGAAACGCCGCTGGCCGAGCGACTGGACGGGGCCGACTATCGCGATGACGTGCTGCGGTTGCTGTTCATCTGCTGCCACCCGGACCTGCCGGCGACGCAGCAGATCGCGCTGGCCCTGCGCATCGTCTCGGGCCTTTCGGTGAGGCAGATCGCCAGGGCCTTCCTCGTCGGCGAGAGCGCCATGGAGCAGCGCATCACCCGGGCCAAGGCCAGGATCGCCGGCGCCGGCGTGCCCTTCGAGACACCGGGTCCCGCCGAGCGCGCCGGTCGCGTCGCGGCCGTTGCGGCGATGATCTACCTGGTCTTCAACGAGGGCTATTCGGCTGGCGGGCGGCAGGACGACCGGGCGCAGCTGGCCGACGAGGCGATCCGCCTGGCCCGCCTGCTGCTGCAGCTCTATCAGACCGAGCCGGAGGTCATGGGGCTGACCGCCTTGCTCCTGCTGCAGCAGTCGCGGGCCGTGGCGCGGTTCGACGCCCAGGGCGAGATCGTGCTGATGGACGATCAGGACCGGTCGCTGTGGGACCGGCGGATGATCAGCGAGGGCCTGGCCCTGGTCGACAAGGCCATGCGCCACCGCCGACCAGGTCTCTACCAGATCCAGGCCGCGATTGCCGCCCTGCACGCCCGCGCCGCCAGGGCCGAGGACACCGATTGGGCCGGGATCGGCGCGCTCTATGCGGCGCTGGAACGGCAGACGCCATCGCCGGTCGTCACGCTCAACCGCGCCGTGGCCGTCAGCAAGACCGAGGGGCCGCAGGCGGCGCTCGAGCTGATTGCGCCGCTGGAAGCGCGGCTGGCCGGCTATTTCCATTTCCACGGCGTGCGCGGCGCGCTGCTGCAGCAGCTGGGCCAGGACGCCGAGGCGCGGGTGGCGTTCAACCAGGCCATCGCGCTGGCCAACACGCCAGCCGAGGCCGCCCATATCCGCAAGCATCTCGACCAGTTGCAGGCCGGCGGGGTCGGGTGAGGAAATTTCAGCAGGGCTGTCGGAACGACGCCCGCTGGTTCGTCCTTGGGACGAAGCCATCAGACCAAGGATCTCCGCGATGACTCCCGAATTCGAACTTACCCTTGAGCGCATCTTCGACGCCCCCGTGGAAAAGGTCTTCAAGGCCTGGACCACCCCGAACATCCTTATGCGGTGGTGGTGCCCCAAGCCCTGGCTGGTGACCGCCTGCGACATGGACCTGCGGCCCGGCGGCAGGTTCGACACCGTCATGCAGGGCCCCGCGGGCGAGGTGATGGACAACAAGGGCTGCTACCTTGAGGTCGTCCCCAACAGGCGCATCGTCTTCACCGACGCCTTCGCCGCCGGCTGGGTCCCCGTCGGCAAGCCGTTCATGGTCGGTGATATCGCATTCGAGGATCTCGGCGACGGCCGCACCCGCTACATCGGCAAAGCGCGCCACTGGAGCGCCGAGGACTACGAGACCCACAAGCAGATGGGCTTCGAGGAAGGCTGGGGCATCGCTGCTGACCAGCTGGCCGTTCTGCTGCCGACCCTTTGACCCGGAGAGCGATCATGACCGAGGAAACCCTCACGGCCCCGACACAGGGCGTCATTCCCTACATCAGCCTGGTCGGCGCCAGCGACGCGGCCGATCTGTACAAGGCGGCTTTCGGAGCGGTCGAGACACGCCGCATGGCCGGCGAGGACGGCCGGCTGATGCACTGCAATCTGGTCATCAACGGCGGCTCGCTGATGCTCAGCGACGCCTTCCCGGAGCACGGCTACGCCTGGCAGCCTTCGCACAGCTTCACGATGCAGTTGGTCGTCGACGACATCGACAGCTGGTTCAAGCGTGCTGTCGATGCGGGCCTGGAGATCGTCCAGCCCGTCCAGCTGATGTTCTGGGGCGACCGCTACGGCGCCCTCAAGGACCGCTTCGGCGTGCATTGGGCCATCAATGAACCGGCCGCGGCGGCCTGATCGGAGCGACCATGAGCCTTCCCTTTATCTTCACCGTCCTCGTGCCGGTCGCCGTTGTCGGCTTCCTCGCCTTTGTCGCCACGCGCCCCGACAGCTTCCGGACGTCGCGGGCGGCCCTCTTCAGGGGCCGTCCGCACCCGCACTCTGCACTGTCCAGAAGAAGCAAGGGGGAGGCGCGGTGGTGGTCATTGTGGCCGTCAAAGCGAGGATGTCCCGACCACCACCCTGCCTCCCACTCCACCAGCCTTTGGCTGGTCCCCTCCCAAGAGGGAGAGGATAGGTCGCATGTGGCCCCTGCCCGAAAATCCCCCTAAACACCCGCTCCATGGCCTGGACCCGCACCTACGACGAAACCGAACCGCAGCGCGTGAACCGCTGGCTCGCGCAGAGCGGCGTCTGCTCGCGGCGTGAGGCCGAGGCGTTAATCGGGCGTGGGCTGGTCAGCATCGACGGCGAAACGGTCGAGGACGCGGGCCGCAAGATCCTGCCCGGCCAGACCCTGGCCCTCGCCGATGCCGCGACCGGCGCCCTGTCCGCCAGCCTGACACTGATGTTCCACAAGCCGGTGGGGATCGTCTCCTCGCAGCCCGAGGGCGAACAGGTGCCGGCCGTCCGCCTGATCAACCGCAGCACGCTCTGGGGACCCGGCACGGCGATCCCCGGTCGCGACAGCCGCCTCGCGCCAATCGGCCGGCTCGACATGGACAGCCGCGGTCTGTTGATCATGTCCGAAGACGGGGTGGTGGCCAAGGCCGTGATCGGCCCGGACTCCGAGCTGGAGAAGGAATACCGGGTCCAGGTCATCGGCGAGATCACTACCGACAAGATGGAGCTGCTGCGATACGGCCTCGAACTCGACGGGCGACAGCTGAAGCAGGCGCAGGTCAATCTCAGCGGCAAACAGACCCTGTCGTTCGTGCTCAAGGAAGGCCGCAACCGCCAGATCCGCCGCATGTGCGACCTGGTCGAACTGCGCGTCGTCGACCTGCTGCGCACGCGCATCGGCCCGATCACGCTCGGCGCCTTGCCCGAGGGCCGCTGGCGGCCGCTGGCCCCGGAAGAGCGCGCGGCACTGATCCGTTAGGGGACATGTACCCGCCTGGGTACGAGTCCCCCACTCGAGCGGTTCGGACAGGGGACACGTACCCAAGGGGGTACATGTCCCCGGCTCAATACCCCGGCGGCTTCACGAACCCGCCGAACTCACGCTCCAGCAGACCCGCAAAAGCCAGGGTTGTGCGGTCCTCAAGATAGGGCCCGATGATCTGGATGCCGATCGGCAGGCCGGCCTTGCTGAGGCCGATCGGCGCGGCGGTGGCCGGCAAATGCGGCAGGGTCGCAACACCTGACCAGGCGATCTGGGCGAAATAGGAGGTCTGCTCGCCGTTCAGCGGGATGGTGCGGGCGAACATGTCCGGGCTGGCGTCATGCGGGAAGGCCAGCGTGCCCAGCGACGGGGCGAGCACGACATCGAAGCCCTCGAACAGCCTCGCCCACTGGCGGCGAATGAGCAGCTGGGCGTCGAGCAGACCCATCCACTCGTGGGCGTTCGGCGGCCTGGAGCCGGGCTGGCCGCGGGTCATCGCGGTGTTGAGGATCGCGCCGTAGACCGACTGGGCCTCGGTGAGGTCCGGCAACAGGTCGCTCTGGCGGTCGACGCGCGCGCCCAGATCTTCCAGACGATCGGCCATGCCATGCAGGGCGGCCTTGATCTCGTCGTCGATGCCGGCCAGCGGATGATGGTCGAGGATCAACACGCGGTAGTCGGCCAGCCGCTGATGCCGCGGCGGCAGGAAGGCCAGGCTGTAGCCGACGGCCTCGTCCGCGTCTGGACCGGCCAGCACGCCCATGGCGAGCTCGAGGTCAGCCACCGTGCGCGCCATCGGGCCGATCACGGCCACCGGCACATCGACCCCTTCGGCGCCAGGCGGGGTATGACCCCGCAGCGGCACCGCGCCATAGCTCGGCTTGTGGCCATAGACGCCGCAAAAACCTGCCGGGATACGGATCGAGCCGCCGATGTCCGAGCCGAACTCCAGCGGAACCAGGCCGGCCGCCAGGGCCGCGGCGCTGCCGCCGGACGAGCCGCCGGGCGTGCGCGTCAGGTCCCAGGGGTTGTTGGTCCGGCCATAGACCGGGTTGTCACTCTGCAGGTCGCCGAGCATCGGCGGCACGTTGGTCTTGCCGACGATGATTGCGCCGGCCGCCTTGAGCCGCGCGATGCCGACCCCGTCGACCGGGGCCTTCCAGTCCTTCCAGTGGGCCATGCCCCAGGTGGTCGGCAGGCCCGCGACCCAGTTCGCTTCCTTGACCGTCATGGGCACGCCCAGCAGCGGCCCGCGCTCGCCCCGCGCCAATGCCGCGTCGGCGGCTTTCGCGGCGTCCCGGGCCCTCTCGAAGTCGCGCACGACCACCGCGTTGATGGCGCCGTCCCGCGCCTCGATGCGGGCGATGGCGGCGTCGGTGACGTCCAGTGCGCTGATCTGCCTGTCGGCCATGGCCTTGACCAGCACGGTCGCGGAAGCGTCCGCGAAATCCTGAGTGAGCGTGTCGGTCATGGCCGCTTCCTGTTTCCCTGCCCTGATGCTCGCAAAACGACGGGGGCGAAGTCCAGCGCCCTGTAGTCAGCTTGCTGACAGGCGGTGACAGCAACGAGGCGCCCATGCTCCCCACCGCCTGGGGAGTTGTCAGGCGAAGCCTGACTGAGGGGATTCGGTGCCCGGACTCCCCGCCACCGCCTCCGGCGGTCCCCTCCCCAGCAAGCCGGGGAGGATTGGAGCGGCGGCTACCCCACCGCCTCTTCCACCCAGTCCAGGCGGTCCTGGCCGAAGAACATCTCGTCGTCGACGAAGAAGGTCGGGGCCCCGAAGGCGCCGCGGGCGATGGCGGTTTCGGTGTTGGTCTTCAACGCGTCCTTGGCGCCTTGCGTCTCGGCCAGGGCGATCATGGCAGCGGCGTCGAAGCCCGCCTTGGTCAGCACCTCGGCAGCCACGGCCGGGTCGCCCATGTTCTTGCGGCCCTTCCACATGGCGTCGAACAGCGTGTCGACCATCCCGGGGAATGGGTCCTCCCCCACCAGCCCGGCCAGCATGCGCATCATGTGCAGGGTGTTGATCGGGAAGTGCGGGTTCATGTTCAGGGTCACGCCGAACTTGTTGGCGAACCGGGCCATGTCGGCGCCCATGTAGACGCCCTTGGCCGGCACCGCGACCGGCGAGGCGTTGCCCGTGGCCTTGAACAGACCGCCCAGCAGCACCGGCACATAGACGACCTCCGCGCCCGTGCGCGCGATCAGGCCCGGCATGCGTTTGTGCGCCAGGTAGGTCGTTGGGCTGCCCACGTCGAACAGGAATTCCACGGTCTTGGTCATCAGAAGGTCTCCATCCACGGCCGCAGGTCGAGCTCATGGCTCCAGGCGTCGCGCGGCTGGCTGTGCAGCATCCAGTAGGCGTCGGCGATGTGATCGGGGCTGAGGATCCCGTCCTGGTCCTTGAGGGCGTAGCGCTGCGGGAAGTTCTCGGCGATCCAGGCGGTGTCGATGGCCCCGTCGATGATCGGATGGGCCACATGGATGCCCTGCGGCCCCAGTTCGCGGGCCATGGACTGGGCCAGCGCCCGCAGCGCGAACTTCGCGCCGGCGAAGGCCGAGAAGCCCTTGCCGCCGCGCAGGGAGGCCGTGGCGCCGGTGAACAGGATGGTCCCCCGGCCGCGCGGTAGCATCCATTTCGCCGCCTCGCGCCCGGTCAGGAAACCAGCGAAGGCGGCCATCTCCCAAACCTTGGTGTAGACCCGGGCGGTGGTCTCCACGATGGAGAAGTTCACGTTCGCCCCGATGTTGAAGACGACCACTTCCAGCGGGCCGACCTCGGCTTCGATCTTCGCGAACAGATCGACCATCTGGTCTTCCTTGCGGGCGTCGACGCCGAACGGGTGGGCCTCCCCGCCCTCAGCGCGGATCTGGTCGGCCAGCTCGGTGAGGTTCTCTGCGTCGCGGCGAACGATGACGGCGGCGAAGCCCTCGCGAGCGAAGCGACGGGCGATGGCCCCGCCCGTGGCGTCACCGGCGCCGATGACCAGCACGGCCTTCCTGGACATTACGACGCCTCCCGCTTGTTAGTCTTGAATAGAAACTGACTAGCTGTCCTTGTAAAGCCCGGCGTGGATCTGGCGCAGCAGGGCTTTCTGGACCTTGCCCATGGCGTTGCGCGGCAGGTCGTCGACGAACAGCACCCGTTTTGGCTGCTTGAACCGTGCCAGCCGGTCCTTCAGGGCCGCGATGACAGCGGCTTCGTCGAACGCGCCCTTGCCGCCCGTGGCGACCACGGCGGTGACCCCCTCGCCCAGGTCCGGATGCGGCAGGCCGATGACGGCGCTCTCGACCACGCCCGGCAGGGCGTCGAGCTCCGCCTCGACCTCCTTGGGATAGACGTTGAAGCCGCCGGAGATGATCAGGTCCTTGCCGCGCCCGACGATGGAGACGTAGCCGGCCGCGTCGATCGTCCCCAGGTCGCCGGTGATGAAAAAGCCGTCCGGGCGGAACTCGGCGGCGGTCTTCTCGGGCATGTTCCAGTAGCCGGCGAAGACGTTGGGCCCCTTGACCTCGATCATGCCGATCTCGCCGTCAGGCAGGACCGCGCCGGTCTCCGGATCGGCGATGCGCAGCGCCACGTCCGGCAGCGGCGGGCCGACTGTCCCGGCCACCCGGGCCCCATCATAGGGATTGGAGGTGTTCATCCCCGTCTCGGTCATCCCGTAGCGCTCGAGGATCGCCGTGCCGGTGCGGGCCGACCAGTCTGCATGGGTCTCGGCCAGCAGCGGGGCTGAGCCGGAGATGAACAGCCGCATCCCGGCGACGGCGGCGTGGGTCAGGCCTCGCTGGGCAAGCAGGCGGGTGTAGAAGGTCGGCACGCCCATCAGGGCCGTGGCGCGAGGGAACAGGGCCAGCGCCTCCGCGGCGTCGAATTTCGGCCGGAAGATCATCGAGGCGCCGGCCATCAGGGTCACGTTGGTCGCCACGAACAGCCCGTGCACATGGTAGATTGGCAGGGCGTGGATCAGCCGGTCGTCGGCCGTGAACCGCCACAGGTCGACCAGGGTTGCAGCGTTGCTGGCCAGGTTGCCGTGGGTCAGCATGGCGCCCTTGGACCGCCCCGTGGTGCCCGAGGTGTAACAGATGGCGGCGAGGTCCGAGGCTTCGCGCGGCTGCGTCGGGAAGGTCGACGGCCGGGTGGCGGCGATGTCAGCCAGGCTCCCCTCCCCGTTGCTGTCGAGCGTCACAACCCGCGCGTCCATGCTGTCGACAAGACCCGCCACCGCCGCCTCGATCAGCGGATCGCAGACCACCAGCGATGGGCCTGCGTCGCCGATGAAATAGTCCAGTTCGTTGAGGGTGTAGGCCGTGTTCAACGGCAGAAACACCGCCCCCACCCGGACGACGGCCAGGTAGAGGTAGAGGTTTTCCGGCGACTTCTCGATCTGCACCGCCACCCGGTCCCCGACCTTGACGCCGAGCGCGCGCAAGGCGTGGGCGTAACGGGCGGTGTGGGCCTGGAGGTCGGCGTAGCTGTCGACCGCGCCGTCAGGGCGTTCGAGGAAGGGCGTGGCGGACAGGCCCTTGGCGGTGAGGAGGTCGAAGAGGTTGGTCATGGGTCTCTACGGGATTCGAGACGCTGGGCCGATGGCGCACGCCTCACCCCGACGGGTTTAGGGCAACCCACCCCCCTTCGTCATCCTCAGGAGCGGCTGAAGGTTGCTTCCCGCAGCCTGACCGGCGATGCCCGCTGTGTGCGCCCTGCGTGACGCAACCTTCAGCCGC
>JBKJII010000362.1:0-7049 GCA_046598505.1 Caulobacter sp.
ACGCACTACTCCTTGAAAAGACGGGAATTACTGATCCTCAGTTCGCTAATCAGATGAGCAGGGACGAGTGGCCTGAACTGAAGGCCAAGCTGGCGGCGGTGCTGGCCAAAAAGACCCAGGCCGAGTGGTGCGCCATCATGGACGCCACGGACATCTGCTTCGCGCCGGTCCTGACACTGGATGAAGCGCCCAACCATGCACACAATGTCGCCCGCGAGACCTTTGTGACCGTCGAGGGCGTAGTTCAGCCAGCTCCCGCGCCGCGCTTTTCCGCCACGCCGGGCGCGATCCAGGGTCCCCCGCCGAAGATCGGCGCGCACAATGACGAAGCCTTGGCGCAATGGGGCTTCTCGGGCGCCGAGATCGAAGCGCTCAAGGCGTCTGGCGCGCTTTGACACACTAACGCCGGCTGATATCGCCGTTCAGCGACGGTTCAGCCGACGGATTCCATCTTCGCACCTGTAGACGGTCGTTAAGCTCTCCCGTCCCTCGAAGCGGCGGCCGGCTACACAGGAAGAAGGCAAGGTCATCCTGGCAGGCGCGTCGTGGCCAAAAGCCGCGGCGCGCCTTTGACATTGCGCCGGACGCCGGGCGAGGGCAGGTTCCATCAATGACGCGTACGCCCCGCCCATCGGGCCTTCCTCCACACATTGACCTCGATCCCGTCCACTGGGCGCGCGCGACGATTGACGTGATCGGCAAGGCGTTGACCCGCCTGTGGGGCCGCGACGTGATGCTCTACGTCGGCGGCGTGTCCTTCTGGATCATGCTGGCGGTGTTTCCGCTGCTGGTCATCGCTGTGGGTCTCTACGGCATGCTGGTGACCCCGGAGCAGGTCGCCAACCAGGCCGAGGCCTTGGCGCGCATGCTGCCGGCCGACGCTCGCGGCCTGTTCCAGGAAGAGCTGCAGCGCCTGGCCCACGCGCCGCATGTCGCCGTTTCGACGCAGAGCCTGGTGGCCCTGGTCATCGGTGGTTACGCCTCGCACCGCGGTTACAAGGCGTTGCTGGCCGGGCTGTCCTTCATCCATGATGAGGAGAATCAGCGCGGCTTCGTCAGCTTCAATGTCATGGCGCTACTGGTACTGGTCGCTTCGCTGGTGCTGGTCGGGTTGGTGTCGGTCGTGTTCCTCGGCCTGCGAGTCGCGGCCGTGGCCTGGAACCTCAAGCCCCTGGCCGGCCTCAGCTGGCTCTACAGCGAATGGACCTGGACCAGCGTCTGTATGCTGCTGTCGATGAGCCTGATCTACCGATTCGCCATGTCGCGCGAGCCGGTGGCCTGGCGCGCCTCGATCGCGGGTGGCGTGGCATCGGCGGTGCTGGCCCTGATCGCGTCGTGGCTCTGCGCCATCTACGTTGAGCAGGTCGCGCATCTGGGCGCCACCTATGGCTCGGTGGGCACCGTCGTGGTGTTCCTGATCTGGCTTAGCTGGAACGTGAACGCGCTGTTCTTCGGCGGGGCGCTGGCGACCGAAATGGAGATCGCCCTGCACACCCGGAAGATCAAGCCGGTCTTGAAACGACGAAAAAAAGTCCCGGCGGCGGATTGAGGTCGCCGCTGTCGATCAGCGCATAGCCGGCCTGGGTCGCGAAGTGCGGCACATCGATCTTCGCCATCGGGTCGTCGGCCAGCAGCCGCACGATCGACCCGGGTCCAGCCGCCTCCAGCGCCTTGCGCAGGCGCAGGGTCGGCACCGGGCAGTGGTGCCCGCGGGCGTCGAGAACGACAGGATCTGTCATGGAGCCTTACGGCAGACGGTTGGACGACAGCGCCTCGTAGGCCGTCCGCACGGCGTCTGCAAATTTCGGATTCTCGGAAAGCGCCGCTGGAATCACGAGATTCGAGGCGAGAAACGGCGAGATATCTCCAGCGCGCGCCAGATTCACGAGATCATTGGCCAGCGGGTCGGTGATCGGCCGACCGGCCTGAGTTTCGCGGATCACGAAGGCCATCCAGGCCGCAACGGGTGTCGCCAGTCGCAGGATCGGCGCGTCGAGCGCAAGGCAGTCACTCAGTGTCCCAAGGATGCGGATCGGCAGCTTCTGCGAGCCATCCCAGGCGATCTGCGCCAGCTTGTGATCGAGCGCCGGATTGCGGAACCGTTCCAGCAACGCCTCGACATAGGTCGGGACATCAAGACGAGACGGCGCGCGCAGCGTCGGCGCAATGTCCTCGAGCATCATCGCCCGGACAAACGCCGCCAGTGCCGGGTCAGCCATCGCAGCCCTGACGGTCTCGTGGCCGCGAAGCAGCCCGACGTAGGCGAGTGTGGAGTGGGCGCCGTTGAGCAGGCGCAGCTTGGCCTGCTCCCAGCCGGCGACGTCGTCGGTCAGGGTTACGCCGACGCTGGCCAGGTCCGGCGCGGCCTCGCCCAGATCGTCCTCGATGACCCATTGGGTAAAGGTCTCGCGCTGGATCGGCCAGGCGTCCTCCAGCCCTGTCTCGGCCAACACCCGGGCGCGGAACGCGTCGTTGGTGGCCGGGGTGATGCTGTCGACCATCGAGCAGAGGAACCGGGCGTGGGTTGCGATCCAGTCGGCCAGCGCAGGGTCCCGCGCCGCCGCCAGGGTCAGCACCGCCGCCTGGAGCTTGCGGCCATTGGCCGGGAGGTTGTCACAGCTCAGGGTCAGGAAGGGCGCCAGCCCGGCGGCATACCGTCTCGCCAGACCCTCGACCAGCCACCCGATGACGCTGGAAGGCCAGCGGGGCCAGGCCAGGTCATGGCGGATGTCGGGATGTGTCAGGTCGAGCGCGCCGGCGGCGTTAAGGCAGTAGCCCTTCTCGGTCACGGTCAGGGTGACCAGCTTCACCTCCGGCGAGGCCATCCGCGCCGCCAGCCGCTCGGCGTCTTCGGCCACGACCAGCCATTCCTTGACCGCCCCGATGGTCCGGATGCGCGTCGTCTCGCCCAGCTCGACGAGGGTGTAGAGTCCGTCCTGCGGCGCGACCGCGTCCCGTACGCCCCGGCTCTTCAAGGCCGCCGCACAGATCGCCCAGCGCGGGTCGGTGGACATCAGGTCGTCGAAATAGCCGGCCTGATGCGCCCGGAAGAAAGCGCCTGGCCCAAAGTGGACGATGCCGATGCTCGCCGCTTCGCGATCCCAGGCCAGGGGCGCTGGCAGGGAGGCCATCGACAGCCGTGTCACAGGGTGACGCCCCGCTTCCACAGGGCGATCTCGCGCTCGCCGTTGGCCTCGGCCCGGGTCGGCAAGCCCGAGGCGGTGGCCAGCACAAGCTCCATCAGGGCCTCGCCAGCCGCTTCCATGGACACGCCCTGCAGCACCACGCCGGCATCGAAGTCGATCCAGCGCGGCTTGCGCTCGGCCAGGGCGGTGTTGCTGGCGATCTTCAGGGTCGGGGCGGGGAAGCCGAGCGGGGTCCCGCGCCCGGTCGTGAACAGCACCACCGTCGCCCCGGCCGCGACCAGCGCGGTCGAGGACACCGCGTCGTTGCCCGGCGCCTCCAGCAGCGCCAAGCCGCTGTCTTTCGTGCGTTCGCCATAGGCCAGGGCCTGGGTCAGGACGGCGTGCCCGGCCTTCTGCACCGCGCCGAGGGACTTCTCCTCCAGCGTGGTGATACCGCCGGCGATGTTGCCGGGCGACGGGTTCTCCGAGACCGGCTGGCCGTTGTCGAGGAAGTGCCGCTTGAAGCCGTTGACCAGCGCCGCAGCGCCTTCGAACGCCTCGCGGCTGACCGCGCGGCCCAGAAGCAGATGCTCGGCGCCGAAGATCTCGGGAATCTCGGTCAGCACCGGGGTCCCGCCGGCCGAGGCGACGGCATCGGCGACGTAGCCCACCAGCGGATTGGCGGTCAGCCCCGAGAAGCCGTCCGAACCGCCGCACTTCAGGCCCACAACCAGGTCGGAGACAGGGCAGGGGACGCGCCGATCCCGCTCGGCGACGGCCACCAGCTCGGCGATAGCAGCCAGGCCGGACTCGAATTCGTCGTCCTCGCCCTGGGTGGTGAAGGCGCGGATGCGACTTGGGTCGGCGACCTCGCCGAGCAGGGCGTCCAGCTGGTTGGACTCACAGCCGAGTCCCAGGATCAGCACCCCGCCGGCGTTGGGGTGCTGCGCCAGCGAGGCCAGCATCCGCCGCGTCGCCGACAGGTCTCCGCCGAGCTGCGAACAGCCGAACGGGTGCGGAAAGGCATGAATGCCATCGACGCGGCCCGCGAACTCACGCCCGGCCATCTCGGCCAGCCGCCGCGCGGTGTTGGCCACGCAGCCGACGGTGACGAGAATCCAGATTTCGTTGCGCGTACCCACCCGGCCGTCGGCGCGGCGATAGCCCTGGAAGGTCCGGCCGTCGGCGATGGGCGCCGTTCGCGGGGCGGCCATCTCGAAGCGATAGGCGATCTCGCCGGTGAGGCCTGTCGCGAGATTGTGGCTGTGGACATGGTCGCCGGGCGCGATGTCCACGGCGGCCAGGCCGATCGGGAAGCCGTACTTGCGCACAGACCCAGCCGCCGCGACCGCGCGCAGGGCGATCTTGTGCCCCTTGGGAACATCCGAGCCCACGGTCAGGCCCTCGACGACGCCACCCGCTGCGATGTCGCGCAAGGCGGTGGCCACATCGTCGTCCGGGTGGACGCGATGGATCGCGGCGGCGGTCGTCGGGTCGTCGGCCATGGCGGAGGCATGATCCCGGCAGACACCGGTGTCAACGTCGGGCGCCCATGCGGCTGGCGCGGCGGGAGATGGCACGGTATCACAGGCCAACACGCCACGCCGGAGCCCAACTTGAGCCCGAGGACGCCGAAAGCCGCAGACGACGCCGCCCTCGAAGGCGGCCGGCGCCGGGCTACGATCAACGACATCGCCCGTCTGGCCGGGGTCTCCAAGAAGACCGTCTCGCGGGTCATCAACCGCTCGCCGTCCGTGCGGCCGGAAACGCGGGAGAAGATCGACGCGGTCATCGCCAAATACGGCTATGCGCCCGATCCGCAGGCCCGGGGCCTGGCCTTCCGCCGTTCGTTCCTCATCGGGCTGATCTACGACAATCCCAACCCGCAGTACGTCGTGAACATGCAGCTGGGCCTGCTCGACGGCATGCGCGGCTCGGGCTTCGAGCTGGTCGTCCACCCCTGTGACCGCGGCAGCACGACCCTGGTCACCGACATCCGCAGCTTCATCGAGCGCCAGAAGCTCTACGGTGTGGTCCTGACACCTTCGGTCTCCGAGGACGAGGGCGTCGCCGGGATGCTGCGCGAGACGGGCTGTGAGTACGTCCGCGTCGCCTCGGTGCCGGTCGATGGCGTCGAGCATACGATCGTCACCCAGGACCGCCACGGCGGCCTGCTGGCCGGCCGGCATTTCGCGGAACTGGGCCACCGACGGGTCGGCTTCATCTCCGGGCCGCTGACCTTCCGCTCGTCGCATGAGCGGCGCGGCGGGTTCGAGGACGGCCTGCGCGAGCACGGCCTGTCCCTGTCGCCCGAGTATGTCGCCGAGGGCGCCTACACCTTTGAGTCGGGCCTGGGGGGCGCGACGACGCTGCTGGCCATGACCCCGCGTCCGACCGCCATCTTCGCCGGCAACGACGAGATGGCCGCCGGCGTGCTGCACGCGGCCCGCCGGGCGGGCCTGGAGGTGCCCCGCGACCTTTCGGTGGTGGGTTTCGACGATTTCCAGATCGCCTCGCGCGTCTGGCCGCCCCTCACCACCATGCGCGCTCCGACCCGCGATATCGGCCGCATGGCCGCCGAGAAGCTCGTCAGCCTCGCCAACGACCGCGACCCGCCCGCCGTCGCCAGCGAATCCCTCTGGCCGCAACTCGTGGTCCGCGAATCCACCGGCCCCGCGCCGCCGCCCTGAAGCCGCCCCGCCCTCACCGGAGCTCAATAGGCCGCACTTGCCCCCTCCCATGACACCGGTTACCAAATCCGCCGGGAGGAGCCGCAGATGTTCCGCAAGACCTACCACGCCACCCATCCGGACACGATGCAGACCGCCGATACCCAGGGCCTGCGGGACAAGTACCTGATCGGCGAGCTCTTCGCCTCGGGCGAGGTCCGGCTGAACTACTGCCACAACGAACGGTTCGTCATCGGCGGCGCAGCCCCGGCCGGCGCTGCGGTCAGCCTGCCGAGACAAACCGAGCCCGCCTCGGCCGCCGGCCAGCCCTTCCTGGAGCGGCGCGAGATGGGCGCCATCAATGTCGGCGAAGGGCCGGGCGTCGTCACCGTCGACGGGGTCGCCTACGACATGGCGCCCAAGGACGGGATCTATATCGCCATGGGCTCGGCGCAGGTCAGCTTCGCCTCCAAGTCGGCCGACACGCCTGCCCGCTTCTATCTCGTCAGCACCCCGGCCCACGCCCGCTTCGAGACCCAGCACCTCTCCATCGACAAGGCCGTGCCGCTCGAGCGCGGGGGGCTGGAGACGTCCAACGAGCGGACCATCTATCAGTTCATCGTGCCCGCCACCTGCCGCTCGGCCCAACTGCTCCTCGGCCTTACCGTGCTGAAGACCGGCAGCGTCTGGAACACCATGCCGCCGCACCTGCATGACCGCCGCTCAGAGGTCTATTTCTACTTCGGCCTGAACGACGACGAGCGGGTCTTCCACTTCATGGGCGAGCCGGACGAGGCGCGGCATATCGTGGTGGCGAACGAGGAGGCCGTGGTCTCCCCGCCCTGGTCGATCCACATGGGGTCGGGCACGTCCAACTACGCCTTCATCTGGGCCATGGGCGGAGAGAACCTGGACTATACGGACATGAACGTCCTCGACATCTGCCAGCTGAAATGAGCCCCGCGTTCGACCTGACCGGCAAGGTCGCCCTCGTCACCGGCGCCAATACAGGCCTCGGCCAGGCCATCGCCGTCGCGCTCGCCGAGGCCGGCGCCGACATCGCCGCGGCGGGCCGAACGGCGCCGGTGGAGACCGAGGCCCAGGTGAAGGCGCTTGGCCGCCGGTTCGTCGCCCTCCCGGCGGACTTCTCCACCACCGGCCCCGTCCATGCCGTCGTTGACGACACCATCGCCCGCCTCGGCCAGCTGGACATCCTGGTCAACAACGCCGGCATCATCCGCCGCGCCGACGCCGT
>JBKJII010000415.1:0-3873 GCA_046598505.1 Caulobacter sp.
GCAGGTCCGCTTCTGGGAACAGGCCTTCCGGAAAGTGAGTGAGAGCAGCGAGTGGCAGGAGTTTGTCGTCAAGCAAAACTGGCGCCCGGTGTTCATGGGCACTTCGGAGATGACCAAGTACCTGCAGACCGAATACGCGGCGGCCCAAAAACTGATTGGCGAATTGAAGTTGGACACTCGGCCCAAGTAAGGCGGGCCTCGTTCTCGAAAGCGACCAATGTTTCAGAAGATCCTGATCGCCGACCGCGGCGAAATCGCCCTGCGGGTTCACCGCGCCTGCAAGGAAATGGGCATCGCCACCGTGGCGGTTCACTCCGAGGCCGACGCCAACGGCATGTGGGTGCGGCTGGCGGACGAAAGCGTCTGCATCGGCCCCGCGCCGGCGGCCAAGAGCTACCTGAACATTCCCTCGATCATCGCCGCCTGCGAGATCACCGGGGCCCAGGCGGTCCATCCCGGCTACGGCTTTCTGTCCGAGAACGCCCGCTTCGCCGAGATTGTCGGGGCGCACGGCTTCACCTTCATCGGGCCCAAGCCGGAACATATCCGGATGATGGGCGACAAGATCACCGCCAAACAGGCCGTCATGGCCGCAGGCATTCCTGTCGTGCCAGGCTCCGAAGGGGCCCTGACCACCGAGGAAGAGGCCTTCGAGGCCGCTGACAAGATCGGCTTCCCCGTGCTGATCAAGGCCGCCGCCGGCGGCGGCGGGCGCGGCATGAAGGTCGCCGAGACGCGCGAGGACCTGTCCGAGGCCGTCGCCACGGCCCAGAGCGAAGCCCGCGCGGCCTTCGGCGACGATGCCGTCTACATGGAGCGCTACCTCCAGACGCCGCGCCACATCGAGATTCAGGTCATCGCCGACAGCTTCGGCAACGTGGTGCATCTGGGCGAGCGCGACTGCTCACTGCAGCGCCGCCACCAGAAGGTGATGGAGGAGGCCCCCTCCCCGGCCCTGTCGGCCACCGAGCGCGTGGCCATCGGCAAGGTGGTCGTCGACGCCATCCGGGCCATCGGCTACCTCGGCGTCGGCACGATCGAATTCCTGTGGGAAAAGGGCGAGTTCTTCTTCATCGAGATGAACACCCGCCTGCAGGTCGAACATCCGGTCACCGAAGCCATCACCGGCATCGACCTGGTTCGGGAACAGATCCGCATCGCCGCCGGTCTGCCGCTGAGTTTCACCCAGGACGAGGTGGTCTTTGAGGGCCACGCCATCGAATGCCGGATCAACGCCGAGAACGCCCGCACCTTCGCGCCCTCGCCCGGCACGATAAACGGCTTCCATGCCCCCGGCGGACTGGGCGTGCGGCTCGATAGCGCCCTCTACGACGGCTATTCGATCCCGCCCTACTACGACAGCCTGATCGGCAAGCTGATCGTGCACGGCCGTGACCGCGCCGAGTGCATCGCCCGCACCCAGCGCTGCCTGGGCGAGATGGTCGTCAGCGGCGTCGACACCACCATCCCCCTGTTCCAGGACCTGTTGCAGCAGCCGGACATCATCGCCGGCGACTACAACATCCACTGGCTCGAGAAATGGATCAAAGCGCAGGGTTAAGTGGCCCACGACGCGTTCGACATCGAAGAGCTCGTCGACTGCTATCGTCGCGGCGTCTTCCCGATGGCCGACTCCCGCGAGGATGAGCGGGTTTTCCTGATTGATCCGCAACGGCGGGGCGTGATCCCGCTGGACGGGTTTCACGTCGCCACGCGACTGGCCCGGACCGTGCGGTCAGACCGTTTCCAGGTGACATACGACACCGACTTCGCCGCCGTCGTCGAGGCCTGCGCGGCCGCTCGCCCGGGCCGGCCGGAGACCTGGATCAACTACCCGATCCAGCATCTCTATGAACGCCTGCACCAGTCAGGCCGCGCGCACAGCGTCGAATGCCGGCTGAACGGTGAGTTGGTCGGCGGCCTCTACGGCGTGTCGCTCGGCGGGGCCTTCTTCGGCGAGAGCATGTTCAGCACAGCCCGCGACGCCAGCAAGGTGGCGCTGGTGCATCTGGTGGCCAGGCTGATCGTCGGCGGCTACCGGCTGCTGGACACCCAGTTCATGACCGAGCATCTGGCGCAGTTCGGCGCGCTGGAAATTCCGCGTGCGACTTACCGCCGGAAGCTGTCCGAAACGCTTGAACTAACTGCCGAATTCGGACGGTTCTCAGGAACCGGTCAGGATGCCTTGCAGGCGATCAGCCAGGCGTCATAGACCGGGTGCTGCAGCGGGTTGAGGCCGGGCGAGGCCGCCGACATCCAGCCGCGAAACACCTGCCTTGGCGGCGGCGGCGCGCGACCTGTCAGGGACCTGGGCTGGGAATCAATCGTCAGATAGACCATCGAGTCGGGCGTATCCTCGTCCGGCGCCGTGGTCTCGCAGGCGCGGACGGTGAAGACGAGGGTCTTGTAGCGGATCGGCTGACCGACCGGCGCTTCGAAGCGCAGTGTCTCGGCTGTCACCTTGTCGATCGCCTGGATGATCGCCGCACCGGAGCGACTGCGACGGGTCGGATCGGCCGGCTTTTCAACAGCCTGCGACTTCGGCTTCGAGCTGGTGGCGGGTCTCTCGGCGGTCGTCGGCGCAACAACCGCGGGAGGCGTGGGCGTGGGCGCTGCGGGCGGCGGCTCTTCGGCCTGCGGCGCAGGCGGCGCATCAATAATCGGGGCGGGACCTGCTGGTTGGCCCGGCGTCGGCGTCTGCTGCGCCTGCACGAGCCCCGCCGCGCCCGTGAGCGCCAGCGCCGCCAGAAGGGAAAGTTTCAGCCGCATCGCGGGCTACTCGGGAGACCAGGGCTGATAGTCGCCCGTGGCCCGGTCGCGTTCACCGCCCAGGGCAATCGAGCCCTTGGGCCGCCAGGCGTAGACGGTGCCCGTCAGGTTGGGACGATGGTCCTTTTCCCACGAACGGCGCGGCAGCGGATCGATCGTCGGCGGTTCGTCGAACGTGTAGCGCAGCCAGCCGTGCCAGTCGGGCGGCACCTTCGAGGCCTCGGCGTAACCCTTGTAGATCACCCAGCGACGCTTGCGATCGTCGTAGCTGTCGCGGTTGTCTTTCGCCTCGAAATAGCGATTGCCGAGCTCATCCTGGCCGATGAACACACCGCGCCGGCTGATGTGGAACTTCTGGCCGATCGTGGCGCCGTTCCACCAGGTGAAGATCGCTTTGAGCACGCGCAAATCCGCTGAAGACAAGGTCTTGAGGTCGCCGGGACCATAGCGGCGCGCACCCGCCGCGTCCAGCGCCGCGCGGACGCCCGTAGACGCAACATCTTGTGGATGGGCGCAGTGTCGCACGCCATATCTATTGCCCGCATCCGGCCCCGTCTCTAGCCTTGCGCGCAGGACCAGTGGAGAGTCGGTCGATGCGTTTCGCCAAGCGGTTGGCCAGGGTCGCCGCACCGGAAGTCGAACTCCGCACGGTGGAGACCCCCGACGCCCTGACCGGGGTGCTTGCGCCGCGCGGCTGGACCAGCGCACGGGTCGAAAGCTGGCTCGACTGGGCCGACGCCATCGCCCCGCGCCTGCCGGACCGGGACCGGGATTGCGCGGCCCTGCTGGCGGGCGGCCCTGACCGCTTCACCGACACCCTGGCCGCCCGGGCGACCGGATTGAAGCTGTTCGACCGACGCGCCGACCTGCTGGCCTTCGAGGCTGACCTGCTGGCGGGCATGACAGGCGGCCTGATCGCCTTTGGACGCCGCTGCCTCGCCTTCGCGCAAGGCCCAACGCCCAAAGTCAGCGAGCCGTCGTTCCGCGTGGCGGCGGATCGACTGGCGGCAAATTGTCTGGGCCGGACGCTGGCCGGGCAGGCCGCCGTGGCCCTGGTGCAGCGCCTGAACGCGGTATCGAACGCCGTTCGGCGCTGCGAGGGTG
>JBKJII010000455.1:0-2481 GCA_046598505.1 Caulobacter sp.
GCCTGACCTACGACGACCTGGCCCGCGACATCTGGGTGACGGTGCATCCCGATGATCGCGAAGCCGCCCAGGCGCGCTGGGAGCATTCCGTGGCCACGGGCGAGCCGTTCCGGACGGAATATCGCCTGAACCGGCCCGACGGCCGCGAGGTCTGGGCCTTTTCGGGCTCCGAACTGATCAAGGGCGACGACGGCCGCGTCAACGGCTTGCTAGGTGTGCTGAAGAACATCACCAGCCGCAAAAACGTCGAGGAAGCAACCATCCGGGCGCGCGACCTCGCCGAGGCCGCCAACCGCGCCAAGAGCGAATTCCTGGCCAACATGAGCCACGAGATCCGCACGCCGCTGAACGGCGTGATGGGCGTCGCCTCGGCCCTGTCGCGCACGGACCTGACGCCGGCGCAGTCGGAAATGGTCGGTCTGATCGAAACCTCGGGCCAGACGCTCGAGGCGATCCTGGCGGATGTGCTGGATCTGGCCCGGATCGAGTCCGGCCGCCTGGAGCTGAAACCAGAACCCTTCGACCTCGCGGCCAGCCTTCGCTCCGCCGCGGCGCTGTTCCGGCCGGGGGCCCAGGACAAGGGCCTGGCCTTCGACCTGTCGATCGACGCCACGGTCTTCGGCGCCTTCGTCGGGGACGCGGTCCGCCTGCGACAGATCCTCTGCAACCTGCTGAGCAACGCGGTGAAGTTTACCGCCCACGGTCGCATCAGTCTGGAGGCGGCGACCACGGCCGACGGCCAGCTGTCCATCGCGGTCAGCGACACCGGGATCGGCTTCGACAACGACGTCAAGGAGCGCCTGTTCGAGCGCTTCGAGCAGGCCGACGGCTCGATCACGCGCCGCTTCGGCGGCACGGGTCTGGGCCTGGCCATCTCCCGCGCCCTGGCCGAGGCCATGGGCGGCGTGCTGGAAGCCTGGTCCGAACCCGGCGAGGGCTCGCGCTTCATTCTGACAATCGCCCTTGAGCGCTGCGCCGACCCGCTGGCGCAGAAGGCCGCGCCGTCGGTGGCCGAGCACGCCGAAGGCCGCGCGATGCGGGTGCTGCTGGCCGAGGACCACGCCATCAACCGCAGGGTCGTCGAGCTGTTGTTCGCGGGAGCGGACGTGGATCTGACCTGTGTCGAGAACGGCGCCGAGGCGGTGGAGGCCGCCGGAACAGCCGCCTTCGACCTGATCCTGATGGACATGCAGATGCCGGTGATGGACGGCCTGACCGCCATCCGCGCCATTCGCGCGGCCGAGCGGGCGGGGCGCCGGTTCCCGGTGTCCATTTGGGCCCTGTCGGCCAACGCCCTGCCCGAGCATACAGCCGCTTCTCTGGCCGCCGGCGCGGACGGCCACCTGAGCAAGCCGGTCTCGGCGGAAGCCCTGTTCAGCGCCCTGGCGGAAGCCAGCGCGCACGCCCCCGTCGTGACCCTGGCCCTGAGCGCTTGATCCTTCCTGACTGAAGTCGACAACGGCAGATCGCCGACGGCTCCGCCCGGAACCGCCGACGCTGCCTTACTTCGATAGCCGCAGCTTGGTGATGTCACGCCCGATGGCCGAGAAGGCGTCCTTCAGCAGAGTCCCGCTGGTCGGCAGGTAGACGTGGTCCGCGTCGGTCGCGCAGCCCTTGATGAAAGTCTCCGCGGTAGATCCCGAACCGACCTGGAAGCCGACCGTGTAGATGATCACCCCCTTGGCCTTGGCAGCCGTACAGATCGCCTGGGCCTGGGTCGTGGAGTTGCCATTGGTGGCGTTACAGTTGATCTGGTCGCTGTTGTAACCTTGGGAGTCGTTGCTCAGGACGTTGTTGCAGTAGGCTGTGTTGAAGTCGCCGTCGGTCATGAAGACCAGCACCTTCAGGACATCAGCCTGTGTATAGGCGGCCGGCTGGCTGGCGCTGGGCCAGAGATAGGCGAAGTTGGGCGACAGCATGTACCAGCCCCAGGCGGCCCCGATCTGGCCGGCCGTGGCCCCGCCGGCGGTCAGGCTGTCGATCGTCGCCTTGAGGCTGGTGCGGTTGGTCGACATCGGGACGATGGCGGTGGCGGGACAGGAACTGATGTTCGCCAGATAGAGCCGGCCCACCGGGCTCGTGCTGGGCGCGACGTCGGTATAGGCGTTGGTCCCGGTGCGTTCCGACACGCAGGCGCTGATCTCGAACATCTCCCGGTCGCCGTTGCCGTCGGTGAAGCGATAGTACTGACAGCCGAGTGTCTGGCAGTAGACCGACCCGCCGGAATTGTAGGTCCCGAAGCTGGGGCCATTGATGCCTGACAGGGTGAAGCTGCCTGAGGCCGCGTTGGCTACGGTGTAGCTGTTGCCGTTCAGCTGGGTCATGCCGTTGACGCCGGAGAAGTAGACCTCCTCGCCATTGGTCAGGGTGCCGCTGCTGGTCGTCACCTTGAGCGAACAATCGGAAACCACGCATTTGCGAACCGCCCCACCCGAGGAGTAGTTCGAGTAGTTCCGGCCGTCGACACCCTGAAGCTGGAAG
>JBKJII010000485.1:0-8286 GCA_046598505.1 Caulobacter sp.
GATGTCGTCATAAACGCCGTTCGCGGAAACCGTGCCGTTGTTAATCAGGCCGTAGTTCAGGGCGCCAGGGCCGATAACGCCGACGGTGACCGTGTGGCTGTTTGATCCAATGAGGAGAGCGGGCGCACCGCCGTCGACCGAAATGCTCGAATTGGCCTCAGCGCTGTCGATGATGCCATCGCCATCGCTGTCGCCGTCGATCAAACCGTCGTTGTTGTCGTCAGGATCGTCGACGTCGAGGATGCCGTCGTTATCGTCGTCGGTGTCGGTGGCGTTGAGCGTGCCGTCGCCATCCCAGTCGTTATCAATGACGCCGTCGCCGTTGGCGTCTGTATCCGTCGTATCGAGGATGCCGTCGTTGTCGTCGTCGGTGTCGTAAGTGTCGAGCCAGCCGTCGTTGTCGTTGTCGGTATCCGCAAACGGCGCAGAGGCGAGCAGGATGCCGCCGGTCACATTGCCGGAGACGCGCACGGCCGAACCGCCCTGCAGCAGGTCGTCGCTGGCGTCGAGGACGTTGTCCCCGTTCGTATCTTTGTCGAACGTCGTAATCGCCAGCATGGCGGCCGCGTTGGTCGGCCGCGACGGATAGCGATAGCCGGTCGCCGATATTGATCCCTGCATCACGACCGGACCCGTGATGTTTGCGTCAAGGGCCACGCCGACGGCGTTCTCGCCGACGGCTGTGAGGCTGCCCGCGACGGTCACGCTGCCGGTCACCGGTCCGGTGACCTGAATGCCGTGCGTGTTGCTGCCCAGAACGTTGATGTTGCCATAGTTGGCAAAGTTGCCGTTCAGGGCGCTCTCGAGGCTGATGCCCCAGGAGTTGTTCCCCTCGACGGTGATGCCGGCGCCCAGTTCGTTGGTGATATTGCCGGTGACCGTGCCCGCGCCAGTGACGCGAACGCCATATCGGCCGGTCCCCGTGGCGTAGGCGCCGTCGAGGTCGCCGTCCTTGTCGGTGTCGTTGGCCGTCGCGTTCTGGTCGAACGAGTCGTTGACCGTGATCGTGCCGGAATTCGTGAAGGTCGTCGTTGTGCCGCCGTTGATCTGGACGCCGACCGAGCCGTTCACGTCCGTCGAGCCGATCTCGCCTTTGTTGATCAGGGTATTGTTGCTGTTGACCAGCACGACAGGACCCGTCGGGCCGGTCGAGGTAATCTTCACGCTGCCACCGGTGGCGATGATCAGATTGTCGGCGGCGCCGCTGTTGATCGTACCGGTCGCGACGGGCGCTGTCCGCTTGTCGGAAATAGTTGTGTCGGCCATCGCCTGGCTCGCAAGGAGCAACAGGGGGGCGGCGGCAACGGTTGCAACCAGACGCTTGCGAAACATGAACAGAGAACCCCGGACCTTATACGGCGACACGTTCGTCCCCTTTCGATGCGGCGAAATTGCGTCAGCCGTCATGAACCATCCCCAGGGACCCCGCCTCGTCTATCGCAAGGCCTGCAAGGGCGCCATATCTCCGGGCACCATAGCCCGTTGAAAAAATTGAATCGAGGCTTTCGCGCCATGCCCCCTCGGGAAACGGTTCGCACGCACAGCCCAACGTTGCTCCCGGCGGCGGCGGCGGCGGCGGCGCCGCTGGTTCTGGCAGGCCTGGGACAGGCTCCGGCATGGCCCGCATTGCTGGCATCGGTGGTCGCAGGCGGGCTGGGCCTGTTCCTTTCAAGGCGCGCCGAACCAGCCGCGCAGGCCGCGCCGAGCCCTGAACCTGCGACCGGGACAGCGTTCGTCGCCGATCCCCTGCCCTACGCCGCGATCATCGAATCCCTCGAGGATCCGCTGCTGATCATCGGCGCAGGCGCTCCGGGCGAGCCGGCGGGCCACCGGCTGGTGTTCGCCAACCTCGCCGCCCGAGCCCTTTTCCGGATCCAGCGCCCGGACGCCCGGCTGATTACCGCCATTCGCAACCCGCAGGTCATCGAACTCGTCGATGAGGCCCTGGTCGGCGGCATCGCCGGTCATGCGGCATTCGAGATCGGCGGCGCGCACGACCGCACCTGGACGGCGGCCGTCCGACCGCTGACCCGGTCCGCCGAGGGACCGGCCCTCGCGCTGCTGGTGCTGCGGGACCAGACCGACCTGCGGCGGGCCGAGCGAATGCGGGCCGATTTCCTGGCCAATGCCAGCCATGAACTGCGCACGCCGCTGGCTTCGCTGTCAGGGTTTATAGAGACTCTGCGCGGCCCCGCCCGCGACGATGTCGGCGCGCGCGACAAGTTCCTCGGCATCATGCAGGCGCAGGCCGAGCGGATGGCGCGGCTGATCGACGATCTGATGAGTCTGTCGCGCATCGAGCTGAACGAGCACATCGCGCCGCAGGGGCGGGTGGATCTGGCCATGGCGGTGACCGACGTCGCCGACGCCCTGACGCCCGTACTTCGGGATCGCGGCGTGCGGATCGACTGGACGCCAACAGCGCCGGGCGCGGCGACCATCGAAGGAGACCGCGACCAGATCGTCCAGGTGGTGCAGAACCTGATCGACAACGCCGTGAAGTACACGCCCCGCGACGGCGCGATCCGGGTTGAGGTCAGCGCACCCTTTTCAGGCGACCCGCCCTCGCCGCGGGACCCGGAGGCGGCCGGACTGTCCTTGCTCGCCCCCGATCACCGGCCCGGTGAACGCTATGCCTTGTTGAGGATCAGTGATTCCGGACCGGGCATGCCGCGCGACGCCCTGCCCCGGCTGACCGAACGATTCTATCGCGTCGAGGGCCAGAAGAGTGGCGACCGTTCGGGCACGGGCCTGGGCCTGGCGATCGTCAAACACATCGTCAACCGGCACCACGGCGGGATTTCCGTCGAGAGCGCCGAGGGTCGCGGGGCCACGTTTTCCGTCTGGCTGCCTCTTGCCGGAGCGGCCCGCGAACCCATCCCGCCGAGTGTCGCAAAAGCGTCGTAGAACCGTCGCATAGGAGCAGCATCGGGCGGGCAGGTTCCGGCCGTTCCCGCCGCCCCGTTTCCGGACACGCGATGCCCGTTCTGATCGCCCTGGCCCTGCTCGTCGCCTTCTCGGCCGGCGTCTATCTGCTCGGCCGACGCCGCGCGGTGGCGCTCTCGGGCGGCAGGTCTGTCAGCCTCCATTCCCTCCCCGGCTATCACGGAACCTGGGTCGCGCTGTGGGCTGGCGTTCCGGCCGCACTGATCGTCATTCTGTTCGCCATTTTCGGCGCGAGACTCGAAGATGCGGCGTTGCGGACGCAGGTTCCGGCCGCTGTGTCCGCCCTTGTGGCCGAACGCCAGGAAGTGTTCTGGAGCGACGCCGGCGCCATCGCTCGTGGCCAGGCGCCGAGCGAAGTCGACTACCAGGGCGACCTCAAGACCGCGCTCGACGCCAAGGTCGCTGAAGGCAGGCGCATCGGAGCCATCGGCCTGGTGGCAGTGCTGGGCCTGTCCGGCGTGCTTGCGCTGTGCGGCGTGCTGTTGTCCTACCCGCGACTTTCAAAGGATTTCCGCGCCCGCAACCGGGTCGAGGGCTGGACCAATGTCCTGCTGATCGCCTGTTCGACGATTGCGGTGCTGACCACGCTGGGCATCCTGTTGTCGCTGGTCTGGGAGAGCTATCGCTTCTTCCAGTCCGTCTCGCCGGCCGACTTCCTGTTCGGCGTAAAATGGGACCCGCAGATCGCCATGCGCAGCGACCAGGTCGCCGCAGACGGCGCGTTCGGCGCGGTGCCGTTGTTCGTCGGCACGTTCCTGATCATGATGATCGCCATGGCCGTCGCGGCGCCGGTTGGTCTCTATTCCGCAATCTATCTGTCGGAGTACGCCGGGCCCGGCATGCGGGCGACGATCAAGCCGTTGCTGGAGATTCTCGCGGGCGTGCCGACCGTCGTGTACGGCTTCTTCGCGGCCCTGACGGTCGGCCCTACCTTCCGCGCCTTCTTCAACTGGATCGGCAGCTTCCTGGTCGGCGGGCCGATGGACGAACTCGGCCAGTACCTTGCGACCGTGCAGAACCAGATGGCGCTCACCGC
Organism: Caulobacter sp.; assembly: GCA_046598505.1. Taxonomy (GTDB): domain Bacteria; phylum Pseudomonadota; class Alphaproteobacteria; order Caulobacterales; family Caulobacteraceae; genus Caulobacter. The sequence goes on from JBKJII010000485.1 coordinate 3,983, forward strand.
AGGCGTGGTCATGGGCATCATGCTGATCCCGTTTGTCTCCTCCCTGTCGGACGACATCATCAACGCCGTGCCCCAGTCCTTGCGGGACGGCAGCTACGCCATGGGCGCGACCAAGTCGGAGACGGTGAAGCGGGTGATCCTGCCCGCCGCGCTGCCCGGCGTGGTCGGCGCGCTGATGCTGGCCGTCTCCCGCGCCATCGGCGAGACGATGATCGTCACCATGGCTGCCGGCCTGCAGGCCAAGCTGACGGCGAACCCGCTGGACACGGTCACGACAGTGACGGTGCAGATTGTCACCCTGCTGACCGGCGATCAGGAATTCGACAGTCCCAAGACGTTGTCGGCTTTCGGGCTGGGTCTCACCCTCTTCACCGTAACCCTGGCGCTCAACATCATCGCGCTCGGCATCGTGCGGAAGTACCGCGAACAATATGATTGACGCCCAAGCCCTTCACCTGAAGAAGCGCCACGCCGCTGAAGGCCGCTTCCGCCTCTATGGCCGCGTCGCGATCGTCGTGGCCCTCTCGTTTCTGGTCCTTCTCCTCGGCCGCATCGGCCTGCAGGGCTACTCGACCTTCACCACCAACACCGTTTCCCTGCCGGTCTATCTCGACCCGTCAAAGATCGACCGGACGGATCTGGAAGGTTCCAACTACGACTACGTCGTCGCGCTCTCATTGCTGAAGCGCATGGGCGAGCAGGAAGACGATCTGGGCCTGGCGTCCGCCGACGCCATGGCGCTCGTCAGCCGCGACCTGGGCTTCCAGATCCTCGACAAGGTCAAGGCCGACCAAAGCCTTATCGGCAAGACGATCACCGTCACCGGCCCGGTCAAGGCCGACGCCGACCTCTACTACAAGGGCGAACTGAAGCGATCGACTGACGAGGCTGACCGCAAGCTCAACAACCGCCAGCTCGAGTGGCTCGACCGCCTGAAGAAGAGCGGCGCCGTGACCAGCGGGTTCAATGTCGGCTTCTTTACCCACGCCGACTCCACCGAGCCCGAACAGGCCGGCATTCTGGGGGCCGTGATCGGCTCGGCCATGATGTTGCTGGTGACCGCCCTGATCGCCGTGCCGATGGGTGTGATGGCCGCCGTCTGGCTGGAAGAGTTCGCCCCGAAGAACCGCTGGACGGACATCATCGAGGTCAACATCAACAACCTCGCGGCGGTGCCGTCGATCGTCTACGGCCTGCTCGGCCTGGCGGTGTTCATCAACGGGTTCGGCGCGCCGCGCGGGTCGGCCCTGACCGGCGGCATGGTCCTGGCGTTGATGGCCTTGCCCACCGTGATCATCGCCACTCGGTCGGCGCTGAAGGCTGTGCCGCCCTCGATCCGGGAAGCCGCCTGGGGAATCGGCGCATCGCGCACCCAGACTGTGTTCCACCACGTCCTGCCCCAGGCCATGCCCGGGGTGATGACCGGCACGATCCTGTCCCTCGCCCACGCGCTGGGCGAGACCGCGCCCTTGCTGATGATCGGCATGATCGCCTTCAACCCAGGCCTGCCCCAGGGCTTCACCAGCTCCGCCAGCGTGCTGCCGGTGCAGGTGTTCATCTGGGAAAACGCCTCCGAACGCGCCTTCCACGAGCGCACGGCCGCAGCCATTATCGTGCTGCTGGTCTTCATGATCGCGATGAACGCGGCCGCGGTGATCCTGCGCCGCCGCTTCGAGCGCAGATGGTAACCCTGATGACCGTTCAACCGCCCCTGATCCGCACCGCCGCGCCGCACAGCCACCACCCGGTGAGTCTGGAGCCGTCAAAGATCGTCGTCCGCGACGTCAGCGTCTTCTACGGCGCCAAGCAGGCGCTCGACTCGGTGTCGGTCGACATCCCCGGCAAGGCGGTCACCGCCTTCATCGGCCCGTCCGGCTGCGGCAAGTCGACCTTCCTGCGCTGTATCAACCGGATGAACGACACAATCCCGGGCTGCCGCGTCGACGGCGCGGTGGAAATCGATGGCGAGGACGTCAACGACAAGAGCATCGACCCGGTGGTCCTGAGAGCCAAGGTCGGGATGGTGTTCCAGAAACCCAACCCCTTCCCCAAGTCGATCTACGAGAATGTGGCCTACGGCCCGCGCATCCACGGCATCTCTTCAAGCAAGAGTGAACTGGACGGCATCGTCGAAGCCTCGCTGAAGAAGGCCGGCCTGTGGGCCGAGGTCTCCGACCGGCTGCAGGCGCCGGGCACCAGCCTGTCGGGCGGTCAGCAGCAGCGGCTGGTCATCGCCCGGGCCATCGCGGTCAATCCCGAGATCATCCTGATGGACGAGCCCTGCTCGGCGCTCGACCCGATCGCCACGGCGCGGATCGAGGAACTGATCGACGACCTGCGCCAGCAGTTCTGCATCGTCATCGTCACCCACTCGATGGCCCAGGCCGCGCGGGTCTCACAACGGACGGCCTTCTTCCACATGGGCCGGTTGATCGAGGCCGGCTCGACCGAAGAGATCTTCACCAATCCGCGCGAGTCGCGGACCCAGGACTACATCACCGGCCGGATCGGCTGAGGACGCCATGAACAACCATATCGTCAGATCCTACGAGGAAGAGCTCAACCAGCTGGCCGCCGAGGTGGTCCGCATGGGCGGCCTCGCCGAAGCCCAGGTGAACGATTCGATCCAGGCCTTCGCCCGGCGGGACGTGCCCATGGCCCAGGCGATGATCGGCAGGGACGGCAAGCTCGACGCCATGGAGGCGGACATCGAACGGGCCGCCATCCGCATGATCGCCCTGCGCCAGCCCATGGCCAACGACCTTCGCCGGACCATGTCGGCAATGAAGATCGCCATGAATCTTGAACGCTGCGGCGACCTGGCCAAGAACATCGGCAAGCGCACCCTGATCCTTGCGGAGGCCGAGCCGGCGGGGCCGGTAACCCGCTCGATCGAGCGGATGGGCAAACTGGTCGCCTCGCGCCTGAAGGAAGTCATCGACGCCTATACCGCTTCGGAAGTCGATCGCGCCGTGTCGGTCTGGTCGCGCGACACCGAGGTCGACGAGCACTACGAGAGCCTGTTCCGCGAACTTCTGACCTATATGATGGGCGACCCACGCACGATCACCGCCGGCGCGCACCTGCTGTTCGTAGCCAAGAACCTTGAACGGATCGGCGATCACGCCACCAATATCGCCGAGATCGTGCACTTCGAGATCACCGGCCAGGAAATCGTCTCCGAACGGCCGAAACTGGATACGCTGACGCCATGACGCCCACGGTTCTCGTGGTCGAGGACGAGGACGCCCTCGCCACCCTGCTGCAGTACAATCTCGAGAAGGAAGGCTATCGCGTGATCCACGCCGGGGATGGCGAGGAAGCGCTGATGCTGGTCCAGGAGGAGCTGCCCGACCTGGTGGTGCTGGACTGGATGCTGCCCAAGGTTTCCGGCATCGAGGTCTGCCGCCGTCTGCGCCAGCGCCCCGAGAGCCGAAACCTGCCGATCCTGATGCTGACCGCCCGTGGCGAGGAAAGTGACCGGGTTCGCGGCCTGGACACCGGCGCCGACGACTATGTGGTCAAGCCCTTCGCCATGACCGAGCTGACCGCCCGTATCCGCGCCGTGATGCGCCGCATCCGCCCGGGACTGGCCGACGACCGGGTGACCTGCGGCGACATCGTCATGGACCGCGTGGCCCACCGGGTGAAGCGCGGCGGGACCGAGGTCCACCTCGGCCCGACGGAGTTTCGCCTGCTCGACCACCTGATGCAGCACCCCGGGCGGGTGTTCAGCCGGGAACAGCTGCTCGACGCGGTCTGGGGCTCGGATGTCTATGTTGAAGCGCGGACCGTTGACGTTCACATCGGCCGCCTGCGCAAGGCGCTCAACGGCAAGACCGACGCAGATCCGATCCGGACGGTTCGCTCGGCGGGCTACTCGTTGGATCTGGACGGGTAGCATCGCGCAGGGACACGCACGTCAGGGCGTGTCCCTCAAGCCAGAGGGGACACGTACCGGCTTGCCGGTACATGTCCCCGTTCCCTAAAAGCCGCCACATGAACATCCTCCTCGTCGGATCGGGCGGACGCGAACACGCGCTGGCCTGGAAGATCGCCCGGTCGCCGCTGCTGACGCGGATGGTGGCCGCGCCGGGAAACCCCGGCATCGCCGGCCTCTGCGAGGTCCGGCCGCTAAAGGTCACCGACGTGGGCGCACTGGTCGCCCTGGCGCAGGAGATCGGCGCCGATCTGGTGGTTATCGGTCCGGAGTCGGCGCTGGAAGTCGGCCTCGCGGACGCCCTGGCCGCGGCGGGCATCCCCTGTTTCGGTCCGACCGGGGCCGCCTTGGACGTCTCGATCTC
>JBKJII010000060.1:0-4089 GCA_046598505.1 Caulobacter sp.
GCCGCCGTAGCTCAGTGGTAGAGCGCATCCTTGGTAAGGCTGAGGTCGTGGGTTCGATTCCCCCCGGCGGCACCATCCCTGAACCAGAGGGAAAAAGACGATGAGAAGGCCTCGAAAAGATGGCGGTTTCCCACCGGCGGCAATGCCAGTGCGGACCGTCCATTCGGGCTGGCTCGACCTGCATCTCGTTGAACTGACCAATCCTGACGGGTCGACCTATGACCGCTACGTCGAGGACCACGGCCGGGCAGCGGCGGTTCTGCCGTACAATCCGGAGACCCGGATGGCCCTGCTGGTGACCATGCCGCGCGCGGCCCTGCGTTTCGCGGGCAGCTGCGATGTTCTGGAAGCCCCGGCGGGGCTGATCGACGACGGGGAGACAGCGCTCGAGAGCGCGCGTCGCGAACTGGTCGAAGAAGCCGGGCTGGACGTCGAAGATCTGGAGCCCGCCGGTGCGATCCTGACGTCGCCGGGCATCTCGACCGAGCGTATCGACCTGTTCCTGGCCGCCTATGACGACGCCCAGCGCACCGGCGCGGGCGGCGGGCTGGACAGCGAGAACGAGAACATCACGGTCGTCGAGATGCCGCTCGCGGAGCTCTGGACCCTGATGGAAAGCGATGTAGCGGCAGACGCCAAGACCCGCGTGCTGGTCCAGACCCTGCGCATTCGCAGGCCGGACCTGTTCAGCTGACCCTTGACGCTGCGAGGTAGCCGGCGAGCGCCGCGACCGTCGTCACCACCATCCCCCAGGCCAGGTCCGGCGCGACGACCTTGACCGGAAAGCCCTTGAGGGTCGCCAGATTGGTCAGGTCATAGGTCGCATAGGCGATCAGGCCGAACAGCGCGCCACTGATCACCGCGCGCGTCCAGCTGCCCGCTTCCAGCGCCGGTTTAACCGCGAAGAACACCACGCCGACGATGTAGAGAGCGTAGAAGGCCACCGCCGCGCCCATGTTGGGCTTGTCCAGCAGCATCGGCCCGAACTCGCGCTGATACATCTTCTGGGCTACGACTCCGAGCCAGAGCGCGTCCAGCGCGAGAAAACTGACAGCCGAAGCGACGTAGGCGGCGATCCAGGGCATGGGCGTGTCCTTTGCGGTTGCCTACAACCTAGATCGCCGCGCTGCCGCGCCAAGTCAGTCCGGATCGTTTCGCCTGGGCGCACGGTCGCCGAACCACCAGGCCAGCGCCGTCGAGGCAGAGAAGGCCACGGTCTCGACCGCTGTTCTCACCACTCCGGCTGCCGTCTCGGCCTCCAGGGCCCCGCTGACGGCGGACATGAACAGGATGGCGAACAGGACCCACAACAGCAGGGTCAGCGCCGGCCGCGTCAGCGCCCGGATCGCGGCGACCCAGGGCCAGCTCTGGCCGATGCCCGCCTCGGCCCGCAGTGAGGCGCTGAGACCGCGCCAGGAACCCTCGGCCTCGGTTCGGGCGAGCGCCTGCCGCGCCTCCTCGGCTCGGCCAGCGCGGGCGTCCGCCGCCAGCGTGATGTCGATCTGCCAGCGCTCGACCTCGTGAGCCATCTCAAGCTGGCGATCCTTGCGCTTTTCCCGGGTCTCGAAGATGCCGATCCCCCGATTGAGAATGGAGCCGAGGGCCCCGAAGACTGCGCCCAGTGCGCCGCCTGCCAGTCCGCCGCCGGCGGCTGTGATGATATCCATGTGCTGCTCCTTCAGCCGGTTGCAATGATCCAGATTTCGCCGCGTCCGCCTGCGCCGCCGGCTCCGGAAGTCCAGGTGTCCCGCGCGCCGGCGCCGCCACCGCCGCCGCCGCCCGGCGTGCCGCCTGCCCCGCCGGCTCCACCGTTGACACCACCCTGACTGCCGCCGCCGCCGCCGCCAGCGCCGCAACCGCGCTGCCAGGCCTTGTCGGCGCCGGCGCCGCCGGACGTCCCGGCCACGCCCGCGGCCCCGCGCGTGGCGCGTCGTCCCGACGTCGCACCGATCAGATAGCCGTGCCCGCCTTCCTTGCCAGATGAGGTCGAGCTGACCGTGTTGAGACCGCCGGCCCCGCCGCCGCCGCCAGGGCCATCGCCACGGGTGGAATCGACGCCGGCCACCGGCACACCCGCCGTGCTGCCGGCGCCGCCGGCGTTGCCAGGCGTGTTGCCGGAGCCGCCGACACCGGCCACGCCATTGACGGTCGTGCCGCCGCCACCGCCACCGCCGCCGGTCGCGGCGAGCAGAACCTGGGCGCCATCGGCGATGCTGCTTTCGCCACCCGCCGCGCCCGCGCCGCCGGAGGTCGTTCCGGTGACTCCGGAGGCGCCGCTCCCGCCGGCTCCGACCGTCACGGTCAGGGTGGCTCCAGAGATTTCCGCAACGTCGATCTCATCTTCAGAACGGCCGCCTGCACCGCCACCGCCTGCGCCGGCCCGGTTGGCGGTGGTGGTTCCGGCGGCCCCGGAGCCACCCCCGCCTCCCCCCGCGATACAGACCAACCGCAGCCGTCGGGCCCATGTCGGGACGCTGTAGGCGTCGCTGGCCGTGAACACGCTGACCTGGGTCTGGCGCAGTGGCGAAAGAGCGAAGGTTGTTCTGCCCGTGGCGCGGGCGACGGTGAAAGCGTCATGCCAGGACGACCCGTCATCGGAGACCTTGAGGGTCACATCATCGTTGGCCAGCAGGCCGAACTCGACCCGGCCGCTGTAGCCGGACTGGAGCAACAGGGCTCCCGTGTCGCCGCTCATCTCCTTGTTCACCGTCAGCCGCAGGTCGCCATCGCCGCCTTCGCCTGCGGTGCGCGCGGTGAACAGCGCCTTGTTGAGTTTGGCGACGAGCGGATTTGTCCCGTCGGCCGTCGCGCCGATCCCGAGCAGCGGGATGTTCTGGAAGCTGACCTCGGCGTCGACCGGGATCCAGTCGGCGCCGTCGAACACCACCAGCAGGTCCTCGTCGCGGACCCAGGCCATCCGGCCCGCTTCGGACGGGATGAACACCCAGCCGCCGGCCTCGAACCGGGCCAGCGCGCCGGTCGGGCCGGCCGCCCAGTCATCGCCGACAGCGCCCGCCGGCAGGATATAGATGATCCCGTCATCCGGACCGGCCGGCTGATCTGTCTCTGAACGGCTCTCGACGGCCGTCTGGACCAGGCCATCGAGCCGGGCCAGGGCCTGGTTGACCGTCACATGCTTCTGCGCCTGGCCGGCCGCCACATAGGGCAGGCCGAGGCGCGGGGTGGCGTCGTCTGACACGCGAAATCTCCCTGTCGTTCGTGACGACAAGGATCGGTCGGGCCGTGCAGGGGATGCGCCGAACAGAAGAACGCCCGGCGACTGTTCGAAGTCACCGGGCGCAAGATGTTGGTATCGCTCGGAAAAACGTCAGCTATTCGGCGGCGAACGCCAGATGCTTGCCGCTGGTAAAGGCCGTCTTGGCCGCGAGGTCGGCCTTGGCCGCCTCGTACTCGGCCGACAGGCGGGCGACCAGTTCTCCGGCGCTCAACACCGACTTCACCGCGCCGATGCCCTGGCCGCAGCCCCAGATGTCCTTCCAGGCCTTGGCCTCGGTGTTGCCGCCGGAGCCGAAGTTCATCGCCGAGGGATCGCTCTGCGGCAGATGGTCCGGATCCATGCCGGCCCGCTCGATCGACGGCCGCAGGTAGTTGCCGTGGATGCCGGTGAACAGGTTGGTGTGGACGATGTCCTCCCCGCCGCTCTCGACGATCATCTGCTTGTAGCCCTCGACGGCGTTGGCTTCCTTGGTCGCGATGAAGGCCGAGCCGATGTAGGCCAGGTCCGCGCCCATGGCCTGGGCGGAGAGGATGGCCGCGCCGTTGGCGATGGCCCCCGACAGGGCCACCGGCCCGTCGAACCACTGGCGGATTTCCTGGATCATGGCGAAGGGCGACAGGACGCCGGCATGCCCGCCGGCGCCGGCGGCGACGGGGATCAGGCCGTCGGCGCCCTTCTCGATGGCCTTGTGGGCGAAGCGGTCGGTGATCACGTCATGCAGGGTAATGCCGCCCCAGCCGTGCACCGCCTGGTTCACATCCTCACGCGCGCCGAGGCTCGTGATCACGATCGGCACCTTGTAACGCGCGCAGGCGTCCATGTCGTGCTGCAGACGGTCGTTGCTTTTGTGC
>JBKJII010000194.1:0-3962 GCA_046598505.1 Caulobacter sp.
GCCGAACCCGGTCAACGTCTATGCCGGCTTCGGCCCGGTCTACACAGGTCTCTATGCGGCGCTGTTCAACCTGACCGCCGCGCCTCAGGGCCGCGTCGTCGACCCGCAGGTCGGCACCCAGACGCGCTTCACCACCTTCGACATTTCGGGTGGTGAAAGCACCAACTGGTCGCAGGAACTGCGTCTGCAGTCGAACTTCGACGGCGCGTTCAACTTCAACGTCGGCGTCATCTACATCGACTACAGGTCGGACGGTGACTACTACGTGATGGGTAACACCCTCACCGCCGCCACCCAGGTCGAAAACGCGCTGCCTGCCGTTGCCTCCGTGCTCGGCTGCTCCAGCGTCACGCCCTGCTTCATCGACCCGAACGCCAACCCCAACCGCTCGGGCCGCAACTACTACGACGCGGCCGGCGAGTATCACCTGAAGTCCCGCGCGGCCTTCGGTGAGGTCTACTGGCAGCTGTTCGAGAACTTCAAGATCACGGGCGGCCTGCGCTACACCCACGACATGAAGCGCCAGGAAAACCGTCCGGTGGCCCTGTTCGTTCCGGGCGGCAGCGTTGGCAACACGTTCATTCCGCTCAGCACCACGCAGCCCTACCTGACCGCCGACTTCAAGGAGCTGACCGGTCGCGTCGGCTTCGACTGGAAGCCGGACCTCGGTTTCACGGACGAGACCCTGCTCTATATGTTCTACTCGCGCGGCTACAAGGCCGGCGGCATGAACTCGCCCTGCACGGCCGCTCCGGGGGTCATCTGCGGCGCGCCGACGTTCGATCCCGAGTTCGTCAACTCGTTGGAAGTGGGCGCGAAGAACACCCTGATGGGCGGCGCGATGGTGCTGAACCTGACGGCGTTCAAGTATGACTACATCGGCTATCAGATCTCCAAGATCGTGAACCGCGCGTCGACGAATGAGAACATCGACGCGGAAATCCGGGGCATGGAACTCGAAAGCATCTGGTCGCCGATCGATGGCCTGCGCCTCAACCTGCAGGTCGGCTACCTCGAAACCGAGATCGCCGACGGCACGAGCTCGATCGACACCTTCAACCGCACCCAGAGCAACCCGCTCCTGACGCTGGTGAAGTCGAGCGCCGCGTCCAACTGCGTGGTCACCACGTCTCACGCCGGCACGGCCCTGGCCATCGCGAATGGCATCAACAACCCCTTCGCGCTGCTCTCGGTCTGTACGCCTACCGCGTTCGGCGCCGGCAACACCGGCGTCGCGCTGATCCCCGGCGGTCCGCTGTCGGTTGGTCGGAACGCCTTCGGCGGTCTGGTCAGTGACGGCGTCGTGGCCGACATCTCCGGCAACGAACTGCCCAACGCCCCGCACTGGACCGTCGCCTTCGGCGCCCAGTACAAGTGGGAAATGGGCGGCGGCTGGGGCGCCACCCTGCGCGGCGACTACTACCGGCAGACCTCTTCCTTCGCCCGGATCTGGAACTCCGCTCCGGACGCCCTGCCGAGCTGGGAAAACGTCAACGCCACCCTCATGATCAGCAACTACGACGCTGGCTGGACGGTGGAACTCTACGGCAAGAACCTGATGGACGACTCGCCCCTCACGGACACCTACCTGACCGACGACTCGTCAGGCCTGTTCCGGAACGGCCAGTACCTTGAGCCCCGGACCTACGGTCTGGCGGTCACCAAGACCTTCTAAGCCGAAAGGCCTCTGAAGACAGGAACGGCGGGGGCTCAAACCCCCGCCGTTTTTCTTTGTCCGCCGCGCGCTTAACCTCTCTTCAAGCGCATTCTGTCAGGGTGAAGGTCGAGTTGACCTTTGCATGCGGCCCAATGAACACCTTTTTCGACATTGTTGACCGCCGCGCTCCGCTGCCCGCGGGATCTGTCTGCGCCGCCGCCGCCGCGCGGTTCGCCGCCGAGCCGGACGCCTGTGTCCTGGCCATCGTCGAGGGCGATCAGCCCGTGGGCCTGTTGTCGCGCGACGTGATCCAGAGCCAAACCGACGGCCAGCGCCTGGTCGAGGCGGTCATGGACCGTCAGCCGGTGCTCGCTGAGGCCAGCCTGTCCCCCTGGGGCTTTCGCGAGCACCTGATGTCCGCCCGCCCGCAGGCCCTGGGCCGCGGCTTCATCGTCGTTGATAACGGCCGCTATCTCGGCGTCGGCACGCCCGCAACCCTGCTGGCCGCCCGCCGCGCGCGCACAGCGCCGCAACAAGCCCCCGCCGCCGTCCTGATCCAGCGCATGAGCGCCGAAATCCTGCGCCATCTCGAGGGCGTGGCCGACTTCACCAGCCGTCTGGCCCGCCAGAACCTGCCGCCGGACGCCCAGGCTTGTGTCCGGGCGATCAACGAGACCGGCGACGACCTGACCAGCCTGATGCGCCGCGCCGTCGATCTGCACGAGGCCGATCTGGGCGTGCTGTCGTTCAACAGCCACGCCTGCCAGCTGCAGCCGTTCATGGACACCGTCGACGCGCGCTGGAAAGCCCGCGCCGCCGCCAGCGGCCTGACGCTGCTGACCGCCTATGACGGCGATCCCGACGACGCGGCCGAGCTCGACGAAGGCCGCCTGCTGCAGGTGTTCGACGCCCTGATCTTCCGCGCCCTGAACGAGACGCGACGCGGCGCCATCGAGGCGACCCTGAAGGTTCGCCCCACGGCTGACGGCCTGATCCTCGAAGGCCGCGTCCGCGACGCCGGCAGTGAAGTGACGCCGCAGCGGCTGGCGCACATTTTCGAGCCGGTCAGCGCGACCGACGATCCGTCCGACGGCCTGTCGGTCAGCCTGGGTATGGCGCTGGCCAGCCGCATCACCGCGGCCGCCGGCGGTGTGATCCGCGCCGAGTCAAACCCGGGCGCCGGCGTCACGGTGGTCTTCGAATTCATCGCCCGCGCCGCCCAGGCCGCCGCCACCCGCGCCGGTGTCGAGGCCGCCTCCCCCGCCCATGCCGCCCACATTCTGATCGTCGACGACAACGCCACCAACCGCATGGTCGCCGAGGCCCTGTGCGAGATGTTCGACTGCACCTCCGAACAGGCCGTCGACGGCGTCGAGGCTCTGGACGCGGTCCAGGCGCGCCGGTTCGACCTGATCCTGATGGACATCAAGATGCCGCGCATGGACGGCGTCGCCGCCACCCGCGCCATCCGCGCCCTGCCCGGCGCGGTAGGCCGTACGCCGATCATCGCCCTGACCGCCAACGCCGACCCGGACGACGTGCGCGGCTATATCGAGGCGGGTATGAATGACGTGGTCGAAAAGCCGATCAAGGCCGAGCGGATGCTGATCGCGCTGCAGGCGGCGCTCGACGCGGCCGACGCGCAGGCCTCGGCGGCGGCCTGATCTCTCGCCATTCGGATGGTAGCTGGGGGCGGGATCGAACCGCCGACCTGTGGGTTATGAATCCACCGCTCTAACCATCTGAGCTACCCAGCCATACGTAAGGCCAAGCCCCATCCGAGCGCGCGAGAGGCGGCCTTATACGGGTGTGCGTCCGTCGCTTCAAGAGCGCGTCATCCTGCTTTGGAATGCGGCCAATCGCAGCTAGGTTCGCGGACACATGAGCGTCCTTCACCTGCTCGGGTCCGACGGCGACGGCGGCGCCGAGACCTATTTCGTCGACCTCGTCACGGCCCTGCATCGCGCGGGGGTCGCGGAGGCCTGTGCGATCCGCAAACATGCGGCGCGCGGCGACGCCCTGGCCGGCGCCGGAGTGGTCACGCGCAGCTACGGCTTCGGCAGCCCGCTCGACTTTCTGACCCGCCCCGGTGTCGCCGCTTTCGCCAGGCGCATGGACGCAAAGGTGATGGTCGCCTGGATGAACCGTGCCGCGCGGCATGCGCCGGCAGGTCCCTGGGCGCGGATCGGCCGGCTGGGCGGCTACTACAGCCTGAAATACTACCGCGGCTTCGACCATCTGGTTGGCAACACCCGGGACATCGTCGACTGGGTGTTGCCAACCAGATGGTCGAAGCCGCGGTAGT
>JBKJII010000246.1:0-5886 GCA_046598505.1 Caulobacter sp.
TTGTATTTGGCGGTGCGGTCGGAGCGTGCGAGCGAGCCGGTCTTGATCTGTCCGCAATTGGTGGCCACGGCGAGGTCGGCGATGGTCGCGTCCTCGGTCTCGCCCGAGCGGTGGCTCATTACGGCGGTATAGCCGGCGCGGTGGGCCATATCGACGGCGTCGAGGGTCTCGCTAAGGGTGCCGATCTGGTTGACCTTGACCAGGATCGAGTTGGCCAGGCCCTTGCCGATGCCCATGGCGAGGCGCTCGGGGTTGGTCACGAACAGGTCGTCGCCGACGATCTGGATCTTCTTGCCGAGGGCGTCGGTCAGCAGCTTCCAGCCGTCGAGGTCGTCCTCGGAGCAACCGTCCTCGATGGTCACGATCGGGAACCTGCCCACCAGCCCTTCGAGGTAGGCGACCATCCCCGCCGGATCGAGGGTTTCGCCTTCGCCTTCAAGGCTATACTTGCCGTTCTTGAAGAACTCGGTGGCGGCCACGTCGAGGCCCAGCACGAAGTCCTCGCCGGCGCGGTAGCCGACCGACTCGCCGGCCTTGACGATGAAGGCCAGCGCTTCCTCGGCCGAGCCGATGTTGGGGGCGAAGCCGCCCTCGTCGCCGACGTTGGTGTTGTGGCCGGCGTCCTTGAGGGCCTTTTTCAGGCCGTGGAAGATTTCCGCCCCCATGCGCAGGCCTTCGGAGAAGGTCGCCGCGCCGGTGGGCAGGATCATGAACTCCTGGATATCGATAGGGTTATCGGCGTGGGCCCCGCCGTTGATGATGTTCATCATCGGCACCGGCAGGACGCGGGCCGAGACGCCGCCGACGTACTTGTAGAGCGGCAGGTCGGCGCTGACGGCGGCGGCCTTGGCCACGGCCAGCGACACGCCGAGGATGGCGTTGGCGCCCAGGCGGGCCTTGTTCTTGGTGCCGTCCAGTTCAATCAGCAGGCTGTCGACCCGGCGCTGGTCCTCGGCGTCGACACCGCTGAGGGTGTCATAGATCTCGCCGTTGACCGCGGCGACCGCGTCCAGCACGCCCTTGCCGCCGTAGCGGCTCTTGTCGCCATCGCGCTTCTCGACCGCCTCATGGGCGCCGGTGGAGGCGCCGGACGGCACGCCCGCGCGACCGAAGGACCCGTCCTCCAGCACCACATCGACTTCGACCGTCGGGTTACCCCGGCTGTCGAGGATTTCGCGGGCGATGATGTCGACGATCTCGGTCATGGGGAGTCCAATTCTGCCTTCGGGATGCGCGGGAGGCTTTAGCGTCCCGCGACGGAGTCCGCAAAGCGCCTCGTTGAATGTGCAGGGACAAAAACCATCGTTATGGGAGTTTTCTTATGCGCAAAGCATTTGCCGTCGTGGCTCTGGTCGCCACCTTCGCCGGCGGCGCCCTGGTCGGGGTGGCCGTCGCTGACCAGCCAAAGATGCATTCGGCACTGTCCAATCTGAGGCAGGCCCGGTCCGACCTGCTGGCGGCGACCCCGGACAAGGGCGGCCATCGCGAACGGGCGCTGGCTGCGGTCAACACCGCGATCAACCAGACGGAAGCCGGAATCGCCTTCGACCGCCGACACTGACGCCCACGCCTTGACTTCCGTAGCGGCGGAGCTTCAACGCGTCTCCATTCGGAGAACGTGCGCATGCTGCTGGTCGAGAAGTCAGACGGGATCGCCGTCGTCACCCTCAATCGCCCCGAGGCGATGAACGCGCTCAGCAAGGCCATGCGCTCGGCGCTGTACAAGGCCATGGTCGAGCTCGACGCCGATCCGGACGTGAGCGTGGTGATCCTCACTGGCGCCGGAGAGCGGGCTTTCACCGCGGGTCTGGACCTGAAGGAGTTGGGCTCGGACCCCAAGGCCATGAGCGCGGCCAACGCCGACGGGGCCGACGAGAACCCGGTCAAGGCCATCGAGCTCTGCACCAAGCCGGTCATCGGCGCGATCAACGGCGTGGCCATCACCGGCGGCTTCGAGGTCGCCCTGGCCTGTGACGTGCTGATCGCTTCGGAAAACGCCCGCTTCGCCGACACCCACGCCCGGGTCGGAATCATGCCGGGCTGGGGCCTGTCGCAGAAGCTGTCGCGGCTGATCGGCCTCTACCGCGCCAAGGAGCTGAGCCTGACGGGCAACTTCCTCGATGCGCAGACGGCCTGCGACTGGGGTCTGGTCAACCGGGTGGTGCCGGCGGCCGACCTGCTGACGGTGGCGAAAAAGCTGGCCGCCGACATGGCGACGATCCCGGTCGAGACCCTGACCACCTACAAGCGGATCATCGATGGCGGCTATGCGCTGGCCTACGGCGACGGCCTGAAGTTCGAGGCGGAGAAATCGACGGCCAACAACCGGCTGGTGACGCCCGAGGCGGTGGAAGCCCGGCGGGCAGGCATCCAGGCGCGGGCCCGGACCCAGGGCTGATCAGGTTGCCCCCCCTTGGGGGAGCTGTCGGCCCGAAGGGACGACTGAGGGGGCCGACGCTGAAACTGCCCCCTCCACCCTGCTCCGCAGGGTCCCCCTCCCCCAATGGGGGAGGATCCTGGATCAAGCCATCCAGATCTGCGGGTCGGCGCCGACGCGGAACATCACGCGCTTGCGGCCGTAGTCCATCTCGACCCGCGAGAAGAGCCGCAGGACATTGACCCCGAGCAGGATCGTCGGCCGGTCCTCCATGCCCCAGGCCGCGAACAGGTCCAGGTCGCTGATCAGCACCGGAATGTCAGTGAACCGCAGGCCGCCGAGGCGAATCGAGTCGAGCACCCGCAGTTCGCCAGTCGCCTGGTGGCTGGTCACGCCGTAGAGCGGCACCGTCTGACCCTCCCCGCGCCAGCCGCCACGCGCGCGGATCGATTCGGCCAGGGCGCGGTTGGCGATGCTCATGCCCGCGCCGGAGTCGATGAAGGCGCTGACTGGCGCGCCGTTGGCGTTGGCGTCGATGACCACCAGCCGACCGAACCTGTCGCGGGCCGAGACATAGGCGTCGCGGCCCGTGGTGCCGGGCCTGAAGGCGCCGGACGCGGGAATGATCTCCAGCCGGCGCTCGCGGAAGTCCATCACCAGCCGGCGCTTCTGCAGCGCATCCACGCCGAGCAGCCCGTCGACCCCCAGCCGCGCGCGCGGCAGCACCGGCAGGTCGAGGCCCTTCAGCACCACCTTGCCCAGCGTGATTTCGGGCGCCTGGACCGTCGGGGTCATCTCCGAGCCGGTGATTCCCTGCACCAGCACGTCCGCGCCGCGGGGCAGGCCAAGCTGATCGGCGACGTCCTGCGACAGCACGGTCCGGTCGGCGCCGGTGTCGACGACGAAGTCGAAGGGCCCCTGACCACCAATGGTTACGGGGATTGTCAGGCGGTCGTAGCGGTCTTCGCCGGCCCCGATGGTCTCTACGGACTCAGGCGGTGGCGGCAGAATGCCCTGGGCCCTGGCGAGCGTCGGCGCGAGGGCGGCCCCGGTGAGGGCCAGCGCGAGATGTCGGCGGTTCAGCATAGCTGGCTACCCCAGTCTTCGGGGCAGGATACCACGGCGCTGACCACCGGTCGCCCAAATGCGAACGGCGCCCGGAGAGGACCCCGGGCGCCGCCTTAATGTCGTCAGACAGGTCGCTGGTGCGACTAGTCTTCCTTGGGCGTGATGACCTGACGGCCGCCGTACATGCCGGTCTTCAGATCGACATGGTGCGGACGGCGCAGCTCGCCGGTGTCCTTGTCCTCGATGAACGAGTTCGCGCCGAGGGCGTGGTGCGAGCGACGCATGTTGCGACGCGACGGGGAGACTTTGCGTTTAGGAACGGCCATCGAAGAACTCTGCTCGCTGAGCATGAAAACGGTGACGGCGGCCGTCGGGCCGCCGCGTGAGGGCGGGTATATGCCGTAAAGCGCCCGGGCTTTCAAGAGCCCGCTTTACACCAGTCGGCTCTGCTCCTTGGCCGCCTCGATGAAGCTGGCGAACAGGGGGTGCGGGGCGAAGGGGCGGCTCTTCAGTTCGGGGTGGAACTGGACGCCGATGAACCACGGGTGGTCAGTCCGCTCGACGATCTCGGGCAGCACGCCGTCCGGCGAACAGCCGGTCAGCTTGAGGCCGGATGCTTCCATCTGCTCGCGATAGCCGATGTTGACCTCGTAGCGGTGCCGGTGACGCTCGAAGATGTCAGTCGAGCCGTAGATCTCCGCCACCTTTGAGCCGGGTGTCAGAACCGCTTCATAGGCCCCCAGCCGCATGGTGCCGCCCAGGTCATCGCCCTCGCGGCGTTCCACCCGCTGGTTGCCCTGCGTCCATTCGGTCATCAGGCCGACGACAGGCTCCTCGGCCGGGCCGAACTCGGTCGACGAGGCGCCGGCGATGCCGGTGACGTTCCGCAGGGCCTCGATGACCGCCATCTGCATGCCGAAACAGATGCCGAAATAGGGCACGTTGTGCACGCGGGCGAACTCGGCCGCGAGGATCTTGCCCTCGCTGCCCCGCTCGCCGAAGCCGCCGGGCACCAGGATGCCGTGAACGCCCTCAAGCCGGCTGGCCGCCGCGCCGTCCTGATTCTCGAAGGTTTCGCTTTCGACCCAGTCGAGGTTGACCTTGACCCGGTTGGCCACGCCGCCGTGGCTGAGCGCCTCGATCAGGGACTTGTAGGCGTCCTTGAGCACGGTGTACTTGCCGACGACGGCGATGGTCACCTCGCCGTCCGGGTTGGCCAGGGTCTCGCCGATGGTGTTCCAGCGGCTGAGGTCGGGCTCGGGCGCGTCGCGCAAGCCGAACACGTCCAGCACTTCCCGGTCCAGGCCCTGCTCATGGTAGTCGAGCGGCACGGTGTAGATCGAGTTGCTGTCCATCGCCTGGATGACCGCGCTGGAGCGGACATTGCAGAACTGACCGATCTTGCGCTTTTCCTCGGTCGGGATCGGCTGTTCACAACGGCACAGCAGGATGTCCGGCTGGATACCGATCGAGCGCAGCTCCTTGACGCTGTGCTGGGTCGGCTTGGTCTTCATCTCGCCGGCTGTCTTGATGAACGGCAGCAGGGTCAGGTGGACGAAACAGCTGTCACCACGGGGCAGTTCCTGTCCGAGCTGGCGGATCGCTTCGAAGAACGGCAGGCCCTCGATGTCTCCGACCGTGCCGCCGATCTCGACCAGCACGAAGTCCGCCTCCTGGCCGTGCTCGTCGAGATCGGCGGCACGGTCGGCGACATAGAAGGCCTGCCGTTCTTCGAAGCGATCCGCCAGCTCGGTAACGAACTGCCGCGCGGCTCGTGCGTCTACGTGCACCTGACGCTGATGCCTTACATTCCCTCGGCCGGCGAATTGAAGACGAAGCCGACGCAGCATTCGGTCAAAGAACTGCGCTCGATCGGTATTCAGCCCGACATCCTGCTTTGCCGTTCCGATCGCGAAGTGCCCAAATCCGAGCGCCGCAAGATCGCGCTATTCTGCAACGTGCGCGAAGAGGCCGTAATCCAGGCGCTCGACGTCGCCTCGATTTATGACGTGCCGCTCGCCTATCACCGTGAAGGCCTCGACGCGCAGGTGCTCGGCGCTTTCAACATCACAGGCGCGCCCAAGCCCGACCTGACGCGCTGGGAAACCATCTCGCGCAACATCGCAACACCTGAAGGCGAAGTGACGATCGCCATCGTCGGCAAATATACCGGCCTCAAGGACGCCTACAAATCGCTGATAGAAGCGCTGGTGCATGGCGGCATCGCCAACCGCGTCAAGGTCAAGCTCGAATGGATCGAGAGCGAAGTCTTCGACCGCGAAGATCCGGCGCCCTACCTCGAAGGCGTGCACGGCATTCTGGTGCCCGGCGGCTTTGGCGAACGCGGCTCGGAGGGCAAGATCCTCGCTGCCAAATTCGCCCGTGAACGCCACGTGCCCTACTTCGGCATCTGTTTTGGCATGCAGATGGCGTGCGTGGAA
>JBKJII010000308.1:0-2153 GCA_046598505.1 Caulobacter sp.
CCTGGCGCAGCCGCATGAGTCGGTGCTGGCCCATGAGCACGCCCACATCCTGACCGACGAGACCGGCGCGCCCGGCTATTTCGGCGCCGGTGTCGGCCTGATCGGCCTGCCCGGGGCCAGCGGCAAGATCGATCCCGCCGCCCTGGCTGAAGCCCTGGCCCAGCCCGAGGTGTCCTACCGCCAGCCGGCGGCGGCCCTGTCCCTGACCAATGCCACCGAGTACGGCACGGTCTGTTCCGTGGAGGACTTCAAGGCGCTGATCGATCCGGTGAAGGCCAGGGGCTGTGGCGTGCACCTCGATGGCGCGCGGCTGGCCAACGCGGTCGCTGCCGGGTTCGACCTGAAGGCCATTCCGAAGCTCGGCGTCGACATCCTGATCATGGGCGGGACCAAGGCCGGCTCGACGCCGACCGAGGCCATCGTGTTGCTCAACAAAGGCCTGGCCCGGCGCTTCGACGCGCGGCTGAAGCATGCGGGTCAGTTGGTCTCGAAGGGCCGGTTCCTCGCCGCGCCGTGGATCGGCCTGCTGGAAACGAACGCCTGGCAGACCCGCGCCGCCCACGCCAATGCCATGGCGCAACGGCTGGCCGCGCTGATGCCGTTCCCGATCGTCCATCCGGTGGAGGCCAACGGCGTCTTCGTCGAGATGGATCAGGCCACGCTTGACCGGCTCGCCGCCACCGGCTGGTTCGTCTACCGCTTCATCGACGGCACAGTGCGTTTCATGTGCAGCTGGGCCACGACCGAGGCGATGGTGGATGAGTTGGGCGAGGCGCTGAAAAAAGTGGCCGAGGACACCGGCGGCGGCGCCAGCAACCCGCAACCGGAACGGCCGGGGTGATCGCTCCCTCTCCCAGCGGGAGAGGGAGGGGCCCGGCGCGAAGCGCTGGGAGGGTGAGGGGTTACGGGCTATGCCTGACCCGTTCCTAATCCCTCATCCGTCGGTCTCCGGCCGACACCTTCTCCCTCCGGGAGAAGGAAACATCTATTGCCTCCCGCTACGTCCGTCCGCTAGCTCGCGGGCATGAGCGAGAGCGAGCAATCCCACCCCGAGATCCGAGACGCCGTCCGCAAGCTGTGCGCGGGCTTCCCCGGCGAGTACTGGCGTGCGCTGGACCGAGAGCGGACCTATCCGACCGCGTTCGTGAAGACGCTGACGGAAGCCGGCTTCCTGTCGGTGCTCATTCCGGAAGAGTTCGGCGGTTCGGGCCTGGGCCTGTCGGCGGCGACGGCGGTGCTGGAGGAGATCCACCGGTCGGGCTGCAACGGCGGCGCCTGTCACGCCCAGATGTACACCATGGGCACGGTGCTCAAGCACGGCAGCGCCGCGCAGAAGGCCGAGTACCTGCCGAAGATCGCCAGCGGCGAGATTCGCCTGCAGGCCTTCGGCGTGACCGAACCGACCGCCGGCACCGACACCTCCCGCATCTCGACCTTCGCCCGCCGCGAGGGCGACAAATACATCGTCAACGGCCAGAAGATCTGGATCTCCCGCGCCGAGCACAGCGACCTGATGGTGCTGCTTGTCCGCACCACGGCCCGCGAGGACGCCGCCAAGCCGGCCGACGGCATGAGTGTACTGCTGGTCGACATGCGCAAGGCCGTGGGCAACGGCCTGACCATCCGGCCGATCCGCACCATGCTGAACCACGCGACCACCGAGCTGTTCTTCGACAACCTCGCGGTGCCGGTCGAGAACCTCGTCGGCGAGGAGGGCAAGGGCTTCCGCTACATCCTCGACGGCATGAATGCCGAGCGCATCCTGATCGCGGCGGAGTGCATCGGCGATCAGGGTGCGCTCGGCATTCAGCCCGTCGAGGATGTAGCGGAAGCCCTTGCCCTCCTCGCCGATCAGGTTATCGGCCGGGATTTCCAGGTTCTCGAGAAACAGCTCGTTGGTCTCGTGGTTGACCATGTTGGCGATCGGCCGCACCTCCATGCCGTTGCCGACGGCGTCGCGCAGGTCGACCAGGAAGATCGACATGCCTTCGGACTTCTTCTTGACTTCGGCAAGCGGAGTGGTACGGGCCAGCAAGATCATCAAATCAGAATGCTGCACCCGCGAAATCCAAACCTTCTGGCCGTTGACGACGTAGCGGTCGCCCTTCTTCACGGCAGTGGTCTTGATCCGGGTGGTGTCGGTGCCGGTGCCG
>JBKJII010000442.1:0-12231 GCA_046598505.1 Caulobacter sp.
CTGATCGGCCGGGCGCTGGGCGCCATGCTGACCTTCGGCGTGCTGCTCGTCGCGGGCGGCCTGCTGGTCTACGGCCAGCTGACCTAGGCTACTTGCCGACGATATTCCGCTTCATCGGCGCGAGCCTGGCGAGGAAGCGGTTCTGCAGTCCGAAGGGCACGCCCTCGCTGCCCATCGCCAGCTGGAGGTGCTCGACCAGGGTGTTCATGTCACCGGCGAGAACGCCCAGGTCCTTGTGCGCCGCCGCCATGTCACGGCCCGTGTAGGCGCAGGATCCGCCGAGGATGTAGCAGAACTGCTCGCTGAGCGTCCGCTGCAGCCGCACGCGGTCGTGGCCTTTGAAGATGTCGCTGATGCGCGGATCGGCGAAGGCCTGGTCCAGCATGTCCGTGACGATGCGGTCGATGCCGGCCTTGCCGTGGAAGGCGTTGAACATCGCCTCGCCCGCGAAGGGCGTCGCGCCCGCATTGGCGTCCGAGGCCGTGTAGGCGTCAACGGGCTCCTCGTCGGGCATGGCCCAGGGTTCGCCGGCGAACGCCGGCGTGGCGGCGAGGCAGAGCGCGGCGACGGCAAAGGGAAGGATGCGTTTGCTGGTCATCAGAAGCCCGCCTGCAGGGAGATGTAGAAGCCGTTCTGGTCGCGGAAGGTGGCGATCTCGCCCAAGTCGATCCAGGCGGCGGTGACGGACAGGTTCTTGTTCAATGCATAGGCTGCGAACAGGTCGATCCAGTCGTCCTCCTTCGCGAACGCCAGGTTGGACGGCTTGGTGCGGTACTCGGCCCCGAAGGCCAGCCGCTTGGTCGCCAGCCAGGCCACCGACCCTTCGAACTGGGCGCTATAGTCGCTGTCATTGGGACCGCCGAAGCCGAGCAGGACGGTCTGGTTGGCCCGGGTCATCCGCACCGTGCCGTTGATCAGCAGGCTGCGGTCCAGCAGCAGCTTGGTCGCGGCGATGTAGTAGTCCGTGCCGGCAGAGTCATCGCCCCCGACGGCGGCGATGATCGCGCCGCGGTCGTTGCGCTTGTACTGCGCCCCAATGGCGATCTGCGGCAACAGCCGGTCCTGATCGTAGACGGCGTCGCCGATCAGCACGACCTTCACGCCCCAGATGTCCTGGTTGAAGGTGTAGCCGTTGCCCAGGCCCAGAGCCGCGCCGGCGTCCCGGGTGTCGAAGGTCTGGTGGGCGTAGGACAGCTCGACCCGGTCGAACACCCCGACAGCCGCGCCCCAGCTGCGAAGCTCGAAGTCCGGCAGGCTGATCCCGGTGACATGCACGTTGGCCCCAACGCCTTCCGCCGAGCCGTAGCCCGTCGTGGTGGCCCAGGTCGCCAGACCGCCGCCGCCCGAGCCCTCGATGGTGCTGACGCCGCCGGTGAGCAGCAGCTTGCCCCCGGTCTTCAACTCCTCGGCCAGGACCGGTGACGCCGACGCGAGCAACAACAACGTCGCAGCAGCAACAGCTATTTTCATGTCTCACCCCCAGCGAGATGACGCACAACACGCGCCAGCTCGACCGGTGAGTGACATTGGTTAACGGGGTCGCACCAAAGAAACCCGGGGTTGATTTTCTGACCGAAACTACTCCCCAGCATGGGGATTCACGCTGCGGGCCGGTTTACCCAAGCTTCACGCGCGGTCGCCATCTTCGGACTATGCGGCTGCTTCTGCTCTTCCTTTCAGTCCTGCTCGCCCCGGCGCCCGCGCTGGCAGGTGATCTGGTGATGACGATTCGCGACGGGATGGGCCGTCCGGTCCCGAACGCGGTCGTGATGATCCGACCCGCCTCGGGTGTTCCGGCCGGGCCGATCCGCTTCCCTTGGCCCTACGCGGCGGCGCAGCAGGACATCCAGTTTCAGCCCTTCGTTCTGGTCGTCCCTGTCGGCGCGATCGTCGGCTTTCCGAACAAGGACAAGGTCCGCCACCACGTCTATTCCTTCTCGGCCGGCAACAAGTTCGAGCTGAAGCTGTTCGGTCGGGACGAGAGCCGCAGCGTGGTCTTCAAGGCGGTTGGCGTGGCCGCGATCGGCTGCAATATCCACGACCAGATGGTCGGCTTCATCCGGGTGGTCGACACGCCCTGGGCGATAAAGACCGGCGCGGACGGCGTCGCGACCCTGCGGGGCGTGCCCGCAGGCGCGGCCACAGTCACGGTCTGGCATCCCTATCTGCGCGCGCCGAAGAGCGAGCTCGTTCGGCGCTCGACCTTCACCGCCGCAGGCGTGCTGCACGAGACTGTCGCCGTCGAGCTGCGCATGCCGACGATGCCGGGCATGGCTCACTGATGCGAAACGCCATCGCGTTCACCAGCCTGCGGTCTCGGCTGACGGTGCTCTACGCCGGTCTGTTCGGCGTGGCCCTGCTGGTGACAGCGATCGCGGTCTATGCCTCGGTCAGCGCCAATGCGCGGCTGCAGGTCGAGCGGCAGCTGACCTCCGGCGGAGCAGTGTTCGACCGCGTCTGGGCCCTGAAGGCCAGCCAGCTAATGGACAGCGCGACGGTGCTGTCCCGCGACTTCGGGTTCCGGGCCGCGGTCGCGACCAACGACAGCCCGACGGTCGAGTCGGCGCTTGAGAACCTCAGGGGCCGACTGAAGATCGACCGCGCCATCCTGGTCGGGGCGGACGGTACCGTTACCGGCGCAACCGGCTTGACCGACGAGGCTGCCGGTGACCTCTGGTACGCCCTGGACGGCGGCGCGAGCTCTGGGGTGCTGACGATCGCCGGCAAACCCTATCAGGCCGTCGCGTCGCCCGTCATGGCGCCGCAACTGACAGGCTGGGTCGTGTTCGCACAGCGCCTCGACCAGACCGAACTGACGGCGTTGGAGAAGCTGTCCTCGATCCCGCTCAGCGCGGCCGTGCTGACCCATGCCGAGGGCAAGGGCTGGTCAGGCCCCGGCGCCGCGGAGGAGGATCGCTCGCGCCTCTCCCAGTTGGTCGACGGTGCTCTCGCCGGGCCCACGGGCCGGCCGCACACATTCAAGGGCGCCGACGGCACGGCGATCGCCCTGGTCAAACCGCTGACCACCTTCGGCAAGGAAAAGGCCGCCCTGGTCCTGCGCTATCCGCTGGCAAAGGCTATGGCGCCCTACCGCAGCCTGATGCTGGTGCTGGCGCTGACCGGTCTCGCCGGCCTCTTCGTTCTGGCCGCCGGCAGCTGGTTGCTCGCCCGCTCGATCACCCGGCCCGTGTCGGCCCTCGACGAAGCCGCCCATCGCCTTCAACGCGGCGAGGACGCCAGCGTGTCGGTCGAGACGCGCGACGAGATCGGCCGCCTGGCCGCCAGCTTCAACGCCATGGCCGCAGGCATTCGGGAGCGCGAGGGCCGCATCACGCGCATGGCCCTGACCGACCAGGAAACCGACCTGCCCAACCGCCTGGCGCTGGAGCAGGCCCTGGCCGAGGGCGTCGACGCCCATTGCTGGGTCGCGGCCATCAGCGTCGATCGTTTCCCACAGGTCCGCGCTGCGGTCGGGTATCAACTGGCCGGAGACATGCTGCGCGAGCTCGGCGAACGGGCGGTGGCCCTTCGTCCGGACTCGATCTGCGCCCGCCTGTCCAGTGAACGCCTCGCCCTGCTGCTGACAGCCGCCGACGCGGAGAGCGCCGGCCGCGAAATCGAGGCCCTGCTCGACGCACTGGCCCAGCCGGTCAAGGCCGGCGGCGTGACCATCGACATCGGCCTGACCGCGGGCCTCGCGCCGGCCCTGGACAATCACGCCGTGCCGCCCGTCGAACGCGCCAGCGCCGCGCTCGACCAGGCCCGCCAGACCCAGCGTCGCGTCGCTGTGTTCGATGCGGAAATCTATGGCGACCCGGCGTCGAAGCTGTCGATGATGAGCGAAATGCTCGACGCGCTGTTCGACGATTCGATCAGCCTGCACTATCAACCCAAGCACGACATCCGGGCCGGCCGGATCACCGGCGCCGAGGCGCTGATCCGCTGGATACACCCCGAGCGCGGCTTTGTGCCGCCGGACCTGTTCGTCGAGCTGGCCGAAGAGACCGGCCACATTCGGGCCCTGACACACTGGACGCTCGCTCGCGCCATCGCCGATCAGGCGACGCTGCGCGCTGCGGGCCAGAACCTGCTGATCTCGGTGAACCTGTCGGGTCGCCTGGTGGCCGACGAGGAGTTCGCCAATGAGGTCATCGCGCTCGTTGCCGGCTCCGACTGCAGGCTGTGCCTCGAGATCACCGAGACGGCCGTCATCGGCAATCCAGTCCTGGCGCTGCAGATCATCGACCGCTACCGCGCCGCGGGCCTGTCGGTCTCCATCGACGATTACGGTTCGGGCCTGTCCTCGCTCGCCTACCTCAAGCAGATCCAGGCCGACGAGCTGAAGATCGACAAATCCTTCGTACTCAGCCTCGGCGCCAGCGCCCGCGACGCCCTGCTGGTCAAGTCGACCATCGACCTGGCCCACAGCCTCGGCCTGAAGATCGTCGCCGAGGGCGTAGAGACAGCTGAAGTCCTGGCCGTGTTGTCCGGCATGGGTTGCGACATGGCCCAAGGCTACTTTATCGCAAGGCCGATGCCGCTGGCGAAGCTGACCGAGTTCCTCGGTGAAGCTGCTGGAGCCCCCCCGAAGCAGCGGAAGGCCTAGTCAGGCGCCGACCCCGGGTCGACGATGTCCACTTCCTCGCCAGGACGGTGCAGCACGGCGACGGCGGCCATGTCGCCGGTCACGTTGCCGATGGTCCGGAAGATGTCCGGCGCCACCTCGACCGCCAGCAGGATCGGCAGCAGGTCGATGGGTACGCCCAACGTGACGCAGATCGGGACCATGCTGGCGAGGAATGACACCTGGCCAGGCAGGCCGACCGAGCTGACGCTGATGGTCCAGGCCACCGCCACCGCCCCGATCATCTGCGGCAGGCCGGGGTGAACGCCGTAGATGTGGGCGCAGAAGTAGGCCACCGACAGGTTGGCCACCGGCCCGGTCAGGCGAAACACAGCCACCGCCAACGGCAGGACCAGCCCGGTCACCCGCGGCGGGATGCGCAGGTCGTCCTGCGCCCGCTCCAGCATGGCCGGCAGACAGGCCAGCGACGACTGGGTGCTGAAGGCCAGCACCTGCACCGGCGCGGTGGCCCGGGCGAAAGCGCCCAGCGACAACCCACGTTTCAGCGCCACCGCGACATAGGGCAGGATGGTGATGCTGGCCGTCACCAGCGAGACGATGATCACATACTGCACGATGGCCCCGGCGGCCCCGAGACCGGCCCGCAGACCGACCCCGAGGCTCAGGGCGAACACGCCCAGCGGCGCCGCCCACAGCACCCAGCGGACGATAACGATCATGGTGTCGGCCACGGCCCCGAACAGGTCGAGCACCACGGCTTTGCGAACGGGCGTCAGCCGGGTCGCGGCCAGGCCGAAGAACATCCCGAACACCACCAGCGGCAGCATGGCGCCCTCGGCCGCCGCCTGGATGGGGTTCGACGGGGCGATAGCCTTCAGCCAGTCAACCAGGCTGGCGGCCGGGACCTGGGCCAGATCCACGCTGCCGGCGCCGGCGCGCAGGGCAGCGGCGGCGGTCGGATCGACCGGCCAGAGGGCCAGCATACCCTGGCTTCCGAGCGTGCCGTAGATCGCCGCGATGAGCATCCCGACCGAAAACAACAGGATGGCCCGGGTTGCCAGCTTGCCGGTCGCCGCCGCGTCTGCGACCGAAACAATCCCCGTCACCAGCAGGCAGAACACCAGC
This sequence comes from Caulobacter sp., assembly GCA_046598505.1. Taxonomy (GTDB): domain Bacteria; phylum Pseudomonadota; class Alphaproteobacteria; order Caulobacterales; family Caulobacteraceae; genus Caulobacter. The sequence goes on from JBKJII010000442.1 coordinate 5,711, forward strand.
GGCACGATGGTCATGCGCAGCAGGTTCAGCCACAGGCCGCCGATCGCCTCCACCGCGCCGGCCACATTCGTCAGGGTTTGATTGTCCAGGGCGCCACAGGCCGCGCCTGCGCCGAGACCGAGGACCAGGGCGATCAACACGCGGCCGGCTAACGAACGGAACATGGCGACTCTCCGGTGACGGCTTTTAGTAATCCTAGACACGCGCCCGGCATTTGGAAGGAGTCGCCTGCATCATTGCAGGGACCGCGGCCGCAGCCTTAGGCTCTCCTCATGAGCCCGATTCCGACCCTTCCCCGCCCCGCGCTGCTCGACCCGGTGATTCAAGGCCGCACCATCGATCTCGAACGGGGCGACGCGCTGCGCCATGGGCTGGACCTGTGGCGCGCCATCGGCAGCCATGACGACCTTTGGGGCGGCATCCCGTCCGGGCCGTTCGGCGATCAGGGAGCGTTTCTTGACTGGCTGGCCAGCCGCGTCGATCGCGAGGACCAGCGGGCCTACGCCATCATCGACAAGACCGACGGCGGGCGTGAGGCGGTCGGCCTGTTCTTCCTGCTGCAGGTCAAGCCCGACATGGGCGCCTGCGAGATCGGGCTGGTGTACGGCCCGTCCCTCAGCCGCACGATCGCCGGCACCGAGGCCGTCTACCGGCTCGCGCAATACGTCATGGAGGCCAGCGGCTATCGTCGCCTGGAATGGCGTTGCGGGCCGGACAATCTCGCCTCCGTCCGGGCCGCATCGCGCTACGGCTTCACCTACGAAGGCACGCTGCGTCAGACCTATTGGGTCAAGGGCCACAACTGGGACACGCGGGTCTACTCGATCCTCGACAGCGAATGGCCCGCCATCGGCAAGCGGTTCGAGGCCTGGCTCGCGCCGGAAAACTTCGACGAGGAAGGGCGGCAGATAAAGGCGCTCGCTGACCTCTGAACCTCTGCTGTCATCCCGGATTGAACCCCGATGAGGCCGAATCCGGGTCCCGGCGCTCCGCGCCCTGCGCTCCGACCGGGATGACAGTGCGGCCTAGAACCGCGCGAAGATTTCAGCTGCCTCGGTCCAATCGCCAACCACGCGCTCAGCCCCTGCCTCCATCAGGCGGGCTGACGACGCCTCATCCATATGGCCGCCGCCGGCGAAGCCCCAGACCGACATGCCCGCCGCCTTCGCCGAGAGGATGCCGTTGACGCTGTCCTCGATGGCCAGGCAGCGGGCCGGTTCAGCGCCCAGGGCAGCGGCTGCATGCAGGAAAATGTCCGGATGCGGCTTGGCCCGCGCGACGAGATCGGCCGAATAGACATGCGGGTCGAAGGCGACCAGCAGACCGGTCAGTCGCAGCTTCTCGCGCAGAAACCCGGCGCCTGTGGAACTGGCCACCGCCCTGGGCAGCGACAGCGCCGCCAACGCCAGGGCGCAGCCGGCGACCTCGGTCAGCCGCTCCTGGCAGGCGTCCCAGCGTTTCACGCGGCAGAGATCGTGGAAGTCGTTTGCCAGCACCCGGCCGATCCGCTCGCGGGCGTCGGCGTCCAGCGCGATCCGGAAGGCGGCGTCGTTCAGCCCCATGAAGCGGTGGGTGAAATCGGCGAGATCGTAGGTCAGGCCCTGTTCGGCCAGCATCTCGATCTCGACCTCGATGGCGAGGACCTCGGAGTCCACCAGGACCCCGTCACAGTCAAAGATCACGGCGGCGGGCGTGTGCATGATTGCGCATAGCAAAAGGGCCTCCCGATGCGGAAGGCCTTTGGCAGTCACTTGTGGTTTCGCAGTGTTGACCGCTTTGCTCCGCCGGACCCCGGCTACGGGGGAGGAGTCAGGTCCGGCGGAGCAGCGCGGCGCGGATCACAGACCAGCGACGCTGACGGCGCCGAAATTGATGGCGGCGATGACGATGAACAGCGGCAGGGCGGCGAGCGCCAGGCTGGCGACGTTGCTGATGTTTTTGGTAGCTTTGGACATGTTGTTATTCCCTCTGATTTGCTTGGCCGCGGAAGTCCGCGTCCGGTGATCAGGGGTATAGGCAAGTGTTCGCCAGAACACCCGTTAAGTCCGCGTCATGACTTCGATTTAAGCTAGTGACAGCAATGTAAGATTATTACACGGCTGCAATGGTCCCGGGGGTCGGGGACTGCTTCCGGCGATAGCCGGTAGCTGTCCCTGATAGCGCCGGGTCGGAGGACAGCCACGCTGCGCGAAGCCGTCCCTGCCGGACCCTAACGTTCGGTCGGCGTGACGAGGAAGTGCCCGCGCAGGGCGGCGATCGGCGCGGCGCGTTGGTCCTGCCAGGCCTCGACGTGGACATTGGCGATGCGGCGACCGACCTTCTTGATCTCGGCGCGGGCGTAGGTGGTCAGCGGGCGGCCCGAGCGCAGGTATTCGATCGAGACGTCGATCACCCGCGGCTGGCGCGCCTGGCCTTCCTTGACCAGCAGTTGGGCCAGGGCGGTCATCTCCATGAACGCGCCCAGCACCCCGCCGTGGATCGCCGGCAGGACTGGGTTGCCGATCAGGTGCTCGCCGAAGGGCAGGATGGCGGTCATCTCGTCGCCGGCCAGCTCGATCCGCAGGCCGAGGAACCGGGCGTAAGGAATGCGCGCCAGCATCGCATCGATGGATTCGGCGGGATCGCTCATTTGGCCTTCTCGCCCTTGAGATTGGCGCCGAAGCCACGTCCTGCGCTGGAGTCGAGCATGAAGGCCGCCTGGGCCGCCGCAACCGGATCGGACGGATCGACGTCGTAGGCCACGGCCCGGACGAAGGCGACCGAGCGGGTCACCTTGTAGCAGTGGGCGCGGGCGAAGATGTCCTTCCCCGGCTCGGCGGGCCGCATGTAGTCGATGCGCAGGTCGAGGGTTGCGATAGTCTTGAACTCGGTCAGCCCTGTATGCACCGCCTGGCCGCAGGCATGGTCCAGCAGGGCGGTGACGACGCCGCCGGCGATTACGCCCGTGTCCGGGTCGCCGATCAGCTTTTCGTCGTAGGGCACCCGCAGGGTGGCGCCTTCGGCGTCCAGCGAGACCGTCTCCATCTTCAGGGCGATCGCGTGCGGACTGCCCTGGTTCATGGCGTTGACGAAGTTGCGCATCATGTCGAGATGATCACTCATGCGTCGGGTTTAGACGCCGCGCGTTCCCATATCCAGATGCTCAAGCCGCAAGCCCTGCTGCACCCGACCCCGGCCGGCCTCTATTGCCCGCCGGGCGACTTCTATATCGACCCCGTGCGGCCGGTTGCGCGGGCTGTGATCACTCATGGGCATGCCGACCATGCGCGCGCCGGGCACGACCATGTCGCGGCGACGCCGGAGACACTCGACATCATGGCCGTGCGCTACGGCGAGGCGTTCGCCGGCGCGTCCCGGCCGCTTCCCTATGGCGAGACGATCGAGCGCGACGGGGTGGAGATCACGCTCGTCCCGGCCGGCCATGTGCTGGGGTCGGCCCAGGTGGTGGTGCGCTGGAAGGGCATGACCATCGTTGTCTCCGGCGACTACAAGCGTCGACGCGATCCCACCTGCCCGGCGTTTGAGCCCGTGCCCTGCGACGTGTTCGTCACCGAGGCCACCTTCGGCCTGCCGGTGTTTCGCCATCCGGATGCGGCCGACGAGGTCGCCCGGCTGCTCAAGTCGGTGAGCCAGTTTCCGGACCGCGCGCACCTGGTCGGGGCCTATGCGCTGGGCAAGGCGCAGCGGGTCATCATGCTGCTGCGTGAAGCCGGTCACAATCAGACGATCTACGTGCATGGGGCGATGGAGGCGCTGAACGCCCTCTACATCCGGCACGGCGTGGATCTGGGCCCTCTGGCCCCGGCCACGGACGCGGAAGGGGACCTCGCCGGCGCCATCGTCATCTGCCCGCCGTCATCGCTGGGCGATCGCTGGAGCCGGCGGTTCGCCGATCCGGTCAGCGTCTTCTGCTCGGGCTGGATGCGGGTTCGGGCCCGCGCCCGGCAGCGGGCGGTGGAGCTGCCGCTGGTCATCTCCGACCATGCCGACTGGGATGAGCTGACCGAAACCCTGACCGAGCTGTCGCCCGGCGAGGTCTGGATCACCCATGGCCGGGAGGAGGCGCTGTTGCGCTGGTGCGAACTCCGCGGCCAGCCGGCGCGAGCCCTGGCGCTGGTCGGTTACGATGAAGAGGACGACGGCTGATTCCGCGAACTTCAGCCCCTGCGGGCATGGGCTGGCGTGGACCGGACGCCCGTGGTTTGCTGAAGCCTTGGGGCCGCTCCGTGCGGTTGATCCGGACCACCGACCATGAGCCGAAAGGCGCAGCACAAATATCGTACGCTCAATGCCGGCGAGATCGTCAGGACGGTCGACAAGCTGGCCAACCGGATCGCCGAGCGGTTTCCGGACTCGGGCCTGACAGGCGCCGCCGCGCAGCTGCTCGAGACATCCCGCGACACCGCCCGCAGGGCCCGTGGCCTTTCGCAGCCCTACTTTCTGCTGCGCGCCCTGGTGCTGATCGTTGGCCTGGCGGGCTTGGCGTTGCTGGCGCTGATCTTCAAGGACGTCGACTGGTCGGGCATCGCCGGCCGCACCAACGACCTGGCCCTGACCCAGACGCTGGAATCGACGGTCAACCTGATCATCCTGATGGGCGCTGGCCTGTGGTTCCTGCTGACGCTGGAGGAACGCTGGAAGCGCGCCCGCACCCAGACCGCCCTGCATGAACTGCGCGCCTTCGCCCACGTGGTGGACATGCACCAGCTGACCAAGGATCCGACGGTCCTGCTCGGCGGCGGCCCCTCGACGCCGTCATCGCCGGAGCGGCGCATGACGCGGTTCGAGCTGACCCGCTACCTCGAATACTGCGCCGAAATGCTCGCGCTGACTGGAAAGCTGTCGGCGCTCTACGCGGGTGAAAGCCACGATCACGTGGTCATTGCGGCGGCCGGCGATGTTGAAAACCTCTGCACCGATCTCGGCCGCAAGATCTGGCAGAAGATCACCATCCTGGGCGAGCTGTCGGACGCCTGACCGTGAGGGAAGGTCTACAGTCTGACCATGCGCGCCTTCGCTCATCTGCTGGATCGCCTCGCCTTCACCCCTTCGCGCAATGTGAAGCTGCGGCTGGTGCGCGACTTCCTGAGCCAGACGCCGGACCCTGACCGGGGCTGGGCGCTGGCCGCCCTGACCGGGTCGCTGAGTTTCTCCGCCGCCAAGCCGGCCGCAATCCGCAAAGCCGTCGAGGCGCGGATGGACCCGGTGCTGTTCGGCTGGTCCTACGACTATGTCGGCGACCTGGCCGAGACCGTAGCGCTGGTATGGCCGGCCAGGTCAGGCGCCAACCGCGAGCCGGAGCTCTCGGAGGTGGTAGAGGCCCTGCGCACCGCCACCCGCGCCGAGGTCCAGCCGTTGATCGAGCGATGGCTGGACGCGCTGGACTCCGACGGCCGCTGGGCTCTGTTGAAGCTGCTGACCGGCGGCCTGCGGGTCGGTGTCTCGGCCCGCCTGGCGCGGCAGGCCTGCGCGGACCTCGGGGGCGTGACCACGGCCGAGATCGAGGAGGTCTGGCACGCCCTGACCCCGCCCTATGGCGATCTGTTCGCGTGGCTTGAGGGTCGATCAGAGCGACCGAACGCCGACAATCCCGGCCGCTTCCGGCCGGTCATGCTGGCCCAGCCGATCGACGAGGCCGTCGATTTCGCCAGACTCGATCCCGCCGACTACGCCGCCGAATGGAAGTGGGACGGCATCCGCGTCCAGGCCGTCAATGAGCGCGGCGAGGCGCGCCTCTACACGCGCACCGGCGACGACATCAGCCACACCTTCCCGGACGTGCTGGCCGCCATGACCTTCGAGGGTGCGCTGGACGGCGAACTGCTGGTCATGCGCAATGGCCAGGCGGGCCCGTTCGGCGACCTGCAGCAGCGGCTGAACCGCAAGACGGTCGATACCAAACTGCTGGCTGCACATCCCGCCGGCATCCGGGCCTACGATCTGCTGCTCGACGGCGAGGATGACCTGCGCAGCCTTCCGTTCGTGGAACGCCGCCAGCGACTCGAAACCTTCGTCGCCGCCGCACGGAGCCCCCGGATCGACCTGTCGCCGATGCAACCGTTCGACTCCTGGGAAGCGCTGGCCGCCCTGCGGGCAGACCCGCCGACGGGCGATCCGCGCATCGCCGAAGGGCTGATGCTCAAGCGTTGGGACAGCCTCTACGAAGCCGGGCGGCCGAAAGGCCCATGGTTCAAGTGGAAGCGTGACCCGCGCCTGATCGACGCGGTGCTGATGTACGCCCAGCGAGGCCACGGCCGACGATCGGGTTTCTATTCCGACTTTACCTTCGGCGTCTGGCGGGAGGACGCGGGCGGCGACCGGTCCCTGACCCCCGTGGGCAAGGCCTATTTCGGCTTCACCGACGAGGAACTGAAGCAGCTCGACAAGTTCGTCCGCGACAACACCCTCGAACGGTTCGGTCCGGTGCGGTCGGTGAAGGCCAATGCCGACTTCGGTCTGGTGCTGGAAGTCGCCTTCGAGGGCCTGCAGCGCTCGACCCGCCACTCTTGTGGCGGGTCGAG
>JBKJII010000103.1:0-1336 GCA_046598505.1 Caulobacter sp.
GAACGGTCGCCGGACTGGTCCCCTGGTGGATCACACGATGGAGCCTGGCTTCGACCAGTCCGGCGACCGTTCCCGGCGCGAGGAAGAAGAACAGGATGGATCCGATGGCGGCGGTGACGCGACTCATGGGGCTTCCTCCCTCAAGATGCGGCAGCCTACTCCGCCGCGACCAGAACCTCACCGGCCAGCCAGGCGTCCAGGTCCGCCAGCGCCCGTTCGCTCATCAGTCGCTTCTTGGCCCTGCCGCGATCCTGCGGCTGCAGCTTGCGGCCCTCGCCGTCATGGCGCGGCGCCTCCATCGGCGGGAGCAGACCGTAGTTGATGTTCATCGGCTGGAAGGTCGCCTTGGGGCCGTCCTTGAACCCGCCGGTGATGTGCTGCGCCAGCGCGCCGAGCGCGGTGGTGAGGGGCGGGATCGTGATCGGCCTGCCCAGCCGCTCCGCCGCCGCCAGTCGGCCCGTCAGCAGGCCGAGCGCGGCGCTCTCGACGTAGCCCTCGACGCCCGTGACCTGCCCGGCGAAGCGCAGCCGCGTGTCGGCTTTCAGCCGCAGCTTTTCGTCGAGCAGCTTGGGGCTGTTGAGGAAGGTGTTGCGATGCAGGCCGCCGAGCCGCGCGAACTGGGCGTTTTCCAGCCCCGGGATCATGCGGAAGATGTCGGTCTGGGCGCCGTGCTTCAGCTTGGTCTGGAAACCGACCATGTTCCACAGGGTGCCCAGCGCGTTGTCCTGGCGCAGCTGGACGATGGCCCAGGCCTTGACCGTCGGGTTGTGGGCATTGGTCAGCCCGACCGGCTTCATCGGGCCGTGGCGCAGGGTCTCGCGACCGCGCTCGGTCATCACCTCGATCGGCAGGCAGCCGTCGAAGTAGGGCACGTTCTCCCAATCCTTGAACTCCGACTTGGGACCGGCCAGCAGCGCGTCGATGAAGGCGTCGTACTGCGCTTTGTCCATCGGGCAGTTGATATAGGCCGCCGCGTCGCCGCCGGGGCCTTCCTTGTCGTAGCGCGACTGGCGCCAGGCCTTGCTCATGTCGATCGAGTCGAGGTGCACGATCGGGGCGATGGCGTCGAAGAAGCTGAGGCTGTCTTCACCGGTCAGGCCAAGGATCGCCTCGGCCAGCGCCGGAGAGGTGAGGGGGCCGGTGGCGATGATCACACTGTCCCAGTCCGCGGGCGGCAGCCCGGTGACTTCCTCGCGGACGATCGTGACGAGCGGATGGGCTTCCAGGCGGGCCGTGACCTCGGTCGAGAAGCCGTCGCGATCTACCGCCAGCGCGCCGCCGGCCGGCACCTGGTGTTGGTCACCGGCGGACAGGATGATCGAGCCGCAGCGGCGCA
>JBKJII010000134.1:0-4059 GCA_046598505.1 Caulobacter sp.
TCGATGGCCGTGGCGCCCGACTCGTCCTTGGCGAACCTGGTCATGAACTTCGTCATAGTGCAGCTCCTTGATGAGATCGGCGTCTGACGCCGGTCGATGTGAATTCCGTTTCAGGGCCCTGGCAAGCAACGCGAGAGGCTTGCCCGGCCTTCGAGAGACACTATGCGCGGGGATCGTGAATCGTTGGTTGATAAGACGCTGTTTTTCGAACTATTTTTCGAAAGATTTCAGTAACTTGTATGGTTGTCACGCAACAGAAAGGGCCGCGGATTTCTCCGCGGCCCCCTGTCTTCGACGGTGACGTTGACCTGTCTTAGGTCAGCTTGCCGTTGATGGTCGTGAAGGCGGTGTTGAGCTTCGTGCCCAGGGTCGTCACCGCGGTGATGATGACGACGGCGATGAGGGCGACGATCAGGCCGTATTCGATGGCCGTGGCGCCGGATTCATCCTTGGCAAAGCGAGTCATGAACTTGGTCATTGCTTGATCTCCTGTCAGCAAGCTGGTGGTAGGGGATCAAGCCGCTTGGCCTGCTCGCCCCCGAAAACAAGGCCACCCTAGGCCGACGCGTTTAATGGCCAGTAAACAGAAGAATATTCGTCAGAATTTTCTATGGTTTACTTGAGTTTACTATTATCTTCCGTTAACCATACGGGCGAAAACGCCTCCCGAGTCCTTATAGATTCACGTGCGCGCGTAGGCGGCGCAATTTCAGCCTTTGTTGACCATTCCAGCCGAGTCTGTGGCATCCATAGACAAGGTCTGTTTTCGCCATGCGCCGTCCCCTGGCCCTTCTCGCCGCCCTTGCCGTCCTGGCCACCAGCGCCCCGGCCGTTGCCCAGGGCATGCCGGTCCGCATCGATCAGGCGACCCGCGTCACCCTCGCGGCGCCGGCGCGCGACGTGTTCATCGGCAACCCCGCGGTGGCCGACGTGACCATCATCGACGGGCGCAACCTGCTGGTGCTGGGCAAGTCCTATGGCGTGACCAACATCGTGGTCCTCGACGCCCGCGGCCGGACGATCCTCGACCGTCAGATCGTGGTGTCTGCTGTCGATGACGGCCGCGTGTCCTTCTTCCGCGGACCGGACGTCTACAACTACGCCTGCTCGCCGCGCTGCGAACGCACGCCGATGCCGGGCGAGCGGGACTCAGGTTCCGGCGTCTACAGCCAGTGGTCGGGGCCCTACACCACCTATTCCGACCGCGCGAACGCCGCCGCCGCCGCGGCCAAGGCCGCCGCGCCGCAATAGACTTCTGCGTCCCGGTAAACCGTCGGTTAGGGACAGCGCGCTAGTCTTCGGCATTCCGAAGGAAAGGCGCTCCGCTCCATGGCCGAACAGGCCCGCCCATCGAAAAGGTTTCTCGGTCGGTTCCGCCGTAACCGCGACGGGGCGGCGGCCGTGGAATTCGCCATCGTTGCGACGCCCTTCCTGGCGCTGATGTTCGGCATCCTCGACCTGGGTCTGGTGTTCCTGGTCTCGACGACGCTGGAGAACGCGGTCGACGAAGCCTCGCGCACGATCCGCACCGGCGAGCTGCAGTCGGCGGGCGGCACGGCGACGACGTTCAAGACCGCCGTCTGCGACGAGATGAGCTGGCTCGGGTCAGGATGTTCGTCCGCTGTTCACGTCGATGTCCGCACCTTTCCCAAATTCTCCGACGTGACGTTCACCGATCCGACCACCAACGGCGCCTTCGACGACAGCAAGACGCAGTTCGCCACCGGCGGCTCGGAAGACATCGTCCTGGTCCGCGTCTACTACGAATGGTCGCTGATGGTCCCGCTAATGAGCCCGGGCCTGAGCAATCTGTCGAACAACAAACGCATGATTTCGGCGACCTCGACCTTCCGCACGGAGCCGTACGCGTCATGATGCGCCTGCTGGCAAAACTTCGCCGAGACAACCGCGGGGTCTCGGCGGTCGAGTTCGCCCTCATCGCGCCGGCGATGATCGCGTCCTATTTCGGCATGGCCGAGATCAGTCAGGCCCTGCTGGCCGAACGCAAGGCTGCGCACGCGGCGTCGGCCATCGGAGACCTGGTGACCCAGTCGTCGAGCGTCAGCAGCGCCGACGTCACCGACATCTTCAACATCGCCTCCACGATCATGAGTCCCTATTCGACCACGACCCTGAAAATGCGGGTCAGCAGTCTGACGGCCGACTCAGCCGGCACGCCCAAGGTCGACTGGAGCTCGGGATCCGGTCTGACCGCACTGACTGCGGGCGCGACGGTGACCGGGGTCCCGACCGGCGTCGTGTCCGCTGGCCAGAGCGTGGTCATGTCCGAGGTAACCTACAGCTACGACTCGCCGGTTGACGTGATGATGCCGAATGCGGTGACCTTCAACCGCAAGTTCTATCTGCGGCCGCGAAAGTCCGACAAGGTCGCCAAGACTAACTGACGGCCTCCAGCGCCGCCGTCAGTTCGGACACCCTGGCATGGGTTCGCATCGGGGCGCCGTCGAGGATCGCCACACTGCGGATGCCCATTAGGCTGTTGGTCAGGAAGAGCGCGTCCACCGACTCCAGCATCGCCCGCGGGGCCTGAACCTCCTCGACACTGGCGATGGCCATGACCTGCCGTCGCATCACGCCGTCGAGCACGCCACAGTCGCGGTGCGGGGTGAACAGTTGACCGCCCCGAAGCCAGAAGATGTTCGCCGCGGCGGCGCAGGCGATCTCACCGCGGTTGTTCAGCAGCAGGGCTTCGGCCGGAGAGCTCATCCGCCGCGCCAGCACACTGTCGACGTAGGACAGGGTCTTCAGGCGCGCCGAGGGTGAGCCTTCGTTGCGCCGTACCTCGCTGGTGGCCAGCGCGACCGGGCCGACGGGCCTGGGCGAGGCAAAGGCCATGGCGAAGATATGTGGCTCCACCTGTTCCGGCCTGTCCAGGCCGCGGCCCCCGGAACCGGCGGTCATGGTCAGCCGCACGGCGGCGCGCCCCGACCTGAACCCGGACTCGTCGAGCATCTGCTGGCAAAGGTCCCGCGCATCCCCGGTATCCGGAGCCGGCAGGCCCAGCGCCATGCAGCTGCGCTGCATCCGGTCGATATGGTCCTCGAACAGGATCAACTTGCCATCCTTGGCCAGGATCGTCTCGAACAGGCCGTCGCCGAGCAACAGTCCGCGGTCGTCAAAGGGCATCATGGGAGAGGATCCGTCAGGGCGCGCAGCAGCGCGGCGATCTTGGCTTCGGTTTCAAGGCGCTCGGCCCGCGGGTCGCTATCGGCGACGATGCCGGCCCCGGCGCGGGCTTCATAGCGCCAGCCGTCGGCGTCTTCGACCAGCCCAACCGTCCGGATGAGGACGCTGGAGTCGAAGGCGCCGTCGAACCCGGCCCACAGCAGCGCGCCGCAGTAGGGGCCGCGTGGCGGCTCGAGGCGGGCGATGGACTTCATGGCCTGCACCTTCGGCGCGCCGGTCACCGAGCCGGGCGGGAAGGCCGCCTGCACCAGGTCGATGGCGGTGAGCCCCGGCGCGAGACGGCCCCGCACGGTCGAGACCAGATGATGGACGTTGACGAAGCTCTCGACCTTGAACAGCTCGGGCGTCGTCACGGCCCCCGGCGTGCAGACGCGCGACAGGTCGTTGCGCATCAGGTCGACGATCATCAGGTTTTCGGCCCGGTCTTTCTCGCTGGCCAACAGCTCGACCGCCAACGCGGCATCCTCGGCCGGGGTCGCGCCGCGTGGCCGGGTGCCTTTGATCGGGCGCGTCTCGACCGTCAGCGTCTGGCCGGCGCCGACGCTGACGAAACGCTCCGGCGAGTTGGACACCACGGCCCGCTCCGGCAGGCGCAGATAGCCGGCGAACGGCGCGGCGCTCTGGCCGGCCAGCCGCGCCAGCAGATCGAAAGGGCGAACACCGGCGGCGAGGCGACCGGTCCAGAGCCGGGCGATGTTGGCCTGAAAATACTCGCCATCGTGGATGCGGGAAATCACGTCGGCCACAGCGGCTTCGTAGGCATCGGCGCCTGTTGGTGGCTCAGCGTCAGCGACCAGCGGGCCGATGGCGGTCTTGTGTTCGGCTTGATCAAGCCGAACACAAGACCGCCAT
>JBKJII010000304.1:0-3724 GCA_046598505.1 Caulobacter sp.
GCGCGCCTTCCGCGGTCGGGTGTCCATCGAGCTGCGTCGTCCATCAACGCCTCGAAGCCGTCGAGCTGAGCCGGGGTCATCGTCGGGCAATGGAGGTCCGCGAACGGCCCCAGAATGAGGTCCGCTTCCCGGAAGCCACGGCGCCAGGCCCGGAGCCTGATCTTCTTGAGGCGGTGCTCGTCCATGCAGAGGCGGCGGATATAGAGCGGGTTGGGGACGGGCGCCAGCAATCTCCTGCTCGTCCTTCGAGACGCCCCTTCGGGGCTCCTCAGGATGACGGAAGGGGGTGGATGGCGATAATGTCCGTCATGGTGAGGAGCACCCGCAGGGCGCGTCTCGAACCACCCACGCTCCTCAGGCTACACTCCCCCCATGCGTCCGGAGATTCTGTTCCCGCTGTTTGCCCCGGTCAGCACGCTGAAAGGCGTGGGACCGAAGGTTGAGCCGTTGGTGGAGCGCCTCGCCGGGCCGCTGGTGCGGGACGTGCTGTTCCTCGGGCCGCAGGCGCTGGTCCATCGCACGCCGACCACCGTCGACAGCGTGATCGACGGCCAGGTGCACACCCTCAACGTCGAGGTCGAGCTGCACACCAGGCCGGCGCGCATGGACCAGCCATGGAAGATCCGCACATTTGACGGCACGGCCTTCCTGACGCTGATCTGGTTCAAGGGGCACGGCGACCACCTGATGCGCCAGCACCCGGTCGGCGCGCGGCGCGTGGTCAGCGGCAAGATCGAGCGCTGGGGCAACGAGATCCAGATGGCGCACCCGGACTATATCCTGCCGGTCGAGCGGGCCGCCGAGATCCCCGAGACCGAGGCCGTCTATCCCGCGACCGCCGGCCTGCCCGCGCGCAACGTGCGCAAGATGGCCCTGGAGGCCCTGTCCCGGGCTCCGGAGCTGCCCGAATGGCAGGACCCGGCCTGGAAGGCGCGCGAAGGCTTCATCGGCTGGCGGGCGGCGCTGGAACGGTTCCACAATCCCGAGACGGAGGCGGACCTGTCGCCTTTGTCGCCACATCGCCGACGGCTGGCCTATGACGAACTGCTGGCCCACCAGTTGGCGCTCGCCCAACGCAAAGCCGCCCGTCGCGCCCAACCCGCCCCGGTGATCAAGGCCAGCGGCCTGGCGGACCGTCTCGAAGCCGCCCTGCCCTGGAAACTGACCGGCGCCCAGATTCGCGCCCTGTCCGAAGTGCGTGGTGATCTGCAGTCCGGCGAACGGATGAGCCGGCTGCTGCATGGCGACGTCGGCGCCGGCAAGACCATCGTCGCCATGCTGGCCATGGCCGACGCGGCGGAAGCGAACCTGCAGTCGGTGCTGATGGCGCCGACCGAGATCCTCGCCCGCCAGCATTTCGAGACCATCGCCGCGCCGCTGGAGGCCCAGGGTCTGCGCGTCGTGCTGCTGACCGGTCGCGACAAGGGCGGGGTGCGGACGGAGAAGCTCATGGCCCTGATGGACGGGACGGCCAACATCGCCGTCGGCACCCACGCCCTGTTCCAGGACGACATCCGCTATCGGGCCCTGGGCCTGACGGTGATCGACGAGCAGCACCGGTTCGGGGTCAGCGAGCGCAAGCGGCTGCAGGACAAGGGCGAGAGCGCGCACCTTCTGGCCATGTCGGCCACGCCGATCCCGCGCACCCTGGAACTGACCATGTTCGGCGACCTGGATGTGAGCCGCATCGACGAGAAGCCGCCTGGCCGAACGCCCGTCGCCACGCGCACTGTGCCCTCGACCCGCGTCGCGGAGATCATCGGCCGGCTGCAGGAAGCTGTGCGCGGCGGAGCCCAGGCCTTCTGGATCTGCCCGATGGTCGCCGAAAGCGAATTCGCCGACCTGGCCGCCGCCGAGGTTCGGGCCCGTGAGTTGCAGAAGACCATGGGCGCCCAGGTCGGACTGGTCCACGGCCAGATGCCCGCCGCCGAGAAGGACGCGGTGATGGCCGAGTTCGCCGAAGGCCGCCTGCCGGTGCTGGTCGCGACGACGGTTGTCGAGGTCGGGGTCAATGTGCCCAACGCCACCATCATGGTCATCGAACAGGCCGAGCGGTTCGGCCTGGCCCAGCTGCACCAGCTGCGCGGGCGGGTCGGGCGCGGCCGGCGGGAGAGTTCCTGTGTGCTGCTCTATGATCCGCCGCTGTCGGACACAGCGCAGCAGCGGCTGGACATCCTGCGGCGCACCGATGACGGCTTCCTGATCGCCGAGAAGGATCTGGAACTGCGCGGCGGCGGCGACCCGCTGGGCCTGAAGCAGAGCGGTTTTCCGGCCTATCGGCTGGCCGATCCCGTGGCCCACCGCACCATGATCGCCACGGCGGCCGACGACGCGCGCCTGATCCTGGGTCGCGACCCGGACCTGACCTCCGAGCGCGGCCAGGCGGTGCGGGTGCTGCAGGAACTGTTCGACTGGCGCGCGGGCGGTTTGACTGACGCCGGGTGAAGGGTGCGTGGTTCGAGACGCGATCCTTGCGGATCGCGCCTCACCATGACGAACTGTCCGGGCCACCCACCCCTTCCGTCATCCTGAGGAGCCCCGAAGGGGCGTCTCGAAGGACGCAGGACCAGACGTGCAAGCGAACGACCTCGACAAGGCTCTGAACCAACTCGCCCCGCAGCTCGGCGGAAGCGCCATCACGGATCTGCGTCGCCTGTCCGGCGGTGCGAGCCAGGAAACCTGGGCCTTCAACCTGGACGGCGGCCGTCCCCTGATCCTGCGCCGCAAGCCACCCGGCGCGGCGGGGGTCACGGGCACGGCGACACCTTTGGCCACCGAGGCCGCCCTGATCCGCGCCGCCGCCCTTCAGGGCGCACCGGTCCCGGAGGTGCTGACCATCTGCGATCCGGGCAGCGACGTCGGCGAGGCCTATGTCATGGCCTCCGTCGCCGGCGAGACCCTGGGCAAGCGCATCGCCCGTGACGACAATTTCGCGGCCGTGCGGCCGAAGCTGGCGTTCCAGTGCGGCGAGGCGCTGGCGAAAATCCACGCGATCCCGCTGGACGACAGCCTGCCGCCGCTGAACCGGTCGAGCGCGCTGGAGGAGCTGGAGAAGTACGAGACCGTCTATCGCACCCTCGGCGCCCGCCGGCCGATCTTCGAAGCCGCGTTCAGGTGGCTGAAGGACAAGGCGCCGCCGCTCGACCGGCCGGTCATGCTGCACGGCGACTTCAGGAACGGGAACCTGATGTTCGACCCTGAAACGGGTCTGGCCGCGGTGCTCGACTGGGAGCTGGTGCACATCGGCGACCCGGCTGAGGACATGGGCTGGATCTGCACGGCGTCCTGGCGGTTTGGCGGGGCGAAACCGGTCGGCGGCTTCGGCGACTACGCAGACCTGCTGGCCGGCTATGAGGCGGCCGGCGGGATCCCGATCGCGCTGGAGCGCGTACTCTACTGGCAGATGCTCGGCTCACTGAAATGGGGCTGCATGTGCCTGGGCATGTACGCCTCGTTCGCCAACGGCACGGACCCGTCTGTCGAACGGGCGATGATCGGCCGGCGCACCTCCGAGACCGAGATCGACCTGATGGCCCTGCTGGAGCGGACCGCATGATCACCCATCCCACCGCCCCTGAGCTGATCGAGTCGGTCATCAGGTTCATCGAGGAGCGCGCCGCGCCGCATCTGAAGGACCGCGACGTGTTCCTGGCCCGGGTGGCGGTCAACGCCCTGGGCGCCGTGAAACGCGAGCTCGAACAGGGGCCGTCGGCAGAGGCGCGGG
>JBKJII010000414.1:0-6897 GCA_046598505.1 Caulobacter sp.
GAAGTAGAAGTGCTCGAGGTTCTTGAACTCGGTGCGCGCCGCCGAGAAAAGCTCCTCGACGCCCTTGATGTGGTCGTCCATGGAGCCGCCCACGTCAAGGAAGAGCAGCACCTTCACCGCGTTGTGAAGCTTGGGAACCATGCGGATGTCGAGCCAGCCCGCGTTCCGCGCCGTCGAGCGCACCGTCCCGTCGAGGTCGAACACGTCGGGCGCGCCGTCGCGTGCGAAGCGGCGCAGCCGCCTCAACGCCATCTTGATGTTGCGGATGCCGAGCTCGCGGTCGGTGTCGTAGTCGCGGAACTCGCGCTTGTCCCAGACCTTCACCGCGCGGCGGTTGCGCGAGCCATCCTGGCCGATGCGCACGCCCTCGGGGTTGTAGCCGTAGGCGCCGTAGGGCGAGGTGCCCGCGGTACCGATCCACTTGGAGCCGCCCTGGTGTCGCCCCGTCTGCTCCTCGAGCCTGGCCTTGAGCGTCTCCATCAGCTTGTCCCAGCCGCCGAGCGCCTCGATCTTCGCCTTCTCCTCTTCGGTGAGCCAGCGCTCCGCGAGCTTGCGCAGCCACTCGGCGGGGACATCGGTCACCAGGTCGCCGGGGATCGCCTGCACCCCCTTGAAGTAGGCGGCGAAGGCGACGTCGAAGCGGTCGAAGTAGGCCTCGTCCTTGACGAGCGTCAGGCGCGAGAGGGTATAGAAGTCGTCGATGCTGCCGTACACGACGCCCTTGTCGAGCGCCTCCAGCAGCGTGAGGAACTCCTTCACGCTCGCGGGGACGCCCGCCTTGCGGACCGCGAAGAAGAAGTCGAACAGCATCGGCGCTCGCCTAGCGCGGCGCCTCGAGGTAGGCCTTGAGGCGCAGGAGCGCGTCGGCCCAGTAGGCTTTCTGGCGCTTCACCGCCGCGGCGCTCGCGAGCCTGGCGTGGCCCACCTGCACCCGGCTCTTGCCCTTGCCCGCGGCGAAGAACCCCACATCGACGCGCGAGTCGTTCGCGGTCCAGGTGATGCGCATCGATCGTCCGTCGCTCGCGCGGCGCACCTCGATCGGCGCCTCGGGCAGCCACCGGGCGCGCTGGCGTGGCTCATTCCACGCCGCGTAGAGGCGGTCCAGGTCCGCGGAGATGGTGCGGGACGCGTTGGCCGCGAAGCCGTCGGGTTGCTGGTTGACGACGCGAAGGCCGCGCGCCTGCTCGTAGCCCACGGTCACCATCTGGCTCCACCAGCCGGGAATGCGGAACTTGCGGCTCAGGAGGAGCGCGATGTCCTTGTGCAGCATCGCCTTGGCGCCGGCCCGGTCGAGGACCTTGAGCCAATCGTCCCAGGCCCGGCCGGTCGCGCGCTCGACGGCTTCGTCGCCGACGCCCGCCCAGCGCGCCGGCTTCGCGGCGGACGTGGCCCTCGCCTTCGTCCCGGCCTTGCGCGCTCCGGGGAGCGCGCCGGTCCTGCGCATCGCGTTGCTGCGGTTGCCGCGGGCGGTGGTCGCCAAGCCTATCGTCCGCGCCGCTGCAGGAACACCAGCTGCTCGAAGAGGTGCACGTCCTGCTCGTTCTTGAGGAGCGCCCCGTAGAGCGGCGGGATCGAGGCCTGGTGGCCGGGCGTGCGCAGCGCCTCCGGGGCGATGTCCTCGGCAAGCAGCAGCTTCAGCCAGTCGAGGAGCTCGGAAGTCGAGGGCTTCTTCTTCAGGCCCGGCATCTCGCGGATCTCGAAGAACACCTCGAGCGCGGCTTGCAGCAGCCGCTTCTTGATGCCGGGGTAATGCACGTCGACGATCGCCTGCATCGTCTCCTTGTCGGGGAAGCGGATGTAGTGGAAGAAGCAGCGCCGCAGGAAAGCGTCCGGGAGCTCCTTCTCGTTGTTCGAGGTGATGAAGATCACCGGGCGGTGGCGCGCGGCGACCGTCTGCTGCGTCTCGTAGACGAAGAACTCCATGCGATCGAGCTCCTGCAGGAGGTCGTTCGGGAACTCGATGTCGGCCTTGTCGATTTCGTCGATGAGCAGGACGGGGCGCACGTCGCTGGTGAACGCCTCCCAGAGCTTGCCCTTCTTGATGTAGTTGCGGACGTCCTTGACGCGCTCGTCGCCCAGCTGGCTGTCGCGCAGGCGGGTGACGGCATCGTACTCGTACAGGCCCTGGCTGGCCTTGGTCGTCGACTTGATGTGCCAGGTGATCAGCGGCGCGCCCATGGCCTTGGCCACTTCGTAGGCGAGCACCGTCTTGCCTGTGCCGGGCTCGCCCTTGATCAGAAGCGGGCGTTCCAGCGCGACGGCGGCGTTCACCGCGACCTTGAGGTCATCGGTGGCTATGTAGTTCTTCGTGCCTTCAAAACGCGAGCTCATGTCATCCCCTGGCGCGTTTTCGCGCATTCGAACAAACGTTCAATTCAGGGGCAGCCTAAAGGGCTGGCCGCGACATTCAAGCCGGTTTCGGCGGATCGGCCGCGACCGATCCGCCTGTATCGTCAGTCAGCGCCGGGATTGATCGATACCGGGTCGCTGGCGGGGAAGGTTTCCTTCAGGCCCTTGTCGAGTTGGTGATCGACATGGGGATCGGCGTCCTGGCCGATCTTCTCGGAGGGATCGACGGTCTTGTCCGCGACCTTGTCCTTCGGGTCGATTGTGCGCTCTTCAGTCATAGGGAACTCCAGGAAAGCGAGGCGAAATCGCGCCGTCTGTCCCGGAATCAACCCCTGTGTCAGGCCTTGGTTCCGGCCGGGAACCGCTCGGCGAGGGCTGCGGCCATGGCCTGCATGGGCAGATCCCACTGGCCGAGCGCAGGCGGCCGGAACACCCGCGCCTGCGGATACCAGGGGTAGCGGTCGGTCCCGAGCATCGGCCAGGCTCCCGGGGTGGAAACCAGCCAGAACGGCGCACCGCAGGCCCCGGCGAGGCAGCTGCTGGCGTTGGACGGACCCGTCACCAGGTCCAGCGCGCAACACAGCGCGGCCACATCGTCGAGGTCCTTCTTCAGGTCGATGCCGGGCGGGTTCCAGATATCGACGCCCAGGTCCCGCTTCGCGGCGGCCAGCTCCGGCGCGCAATCGCCGTATTGAAGGTTGACGAAGGTCACACCGGGCGTGGCGAGCACGGGCCGCCACTGCTCGAACGGCGAGAAGAACCGATGCCGGGCCCCGGCCTGGATCAAGCTCTTCCACAGCAGGCCGACCGTGGGGCCGGCCGGGAGCTGCGACCGCCACCAGGCGACGCGCTCAGGGTCGGCCTTCAGGAACCCGGCTGTGGCCGGGAAGGCCTCGACGCTCGACCGGAAGCGACGAAGCAGCGAGGCGATGGGCGTGTAATAGTCCAGCCTGGCGTGGTCCTTGACGAACGGCGCGCCGCGAACGGTGTGGGAGTCGACGTTCCAGGTACTGTGCGCGCCCACCTCCGCCATCGGGAAGGAACGCTGGAACAGCGGGACAAGGCGCGGCTCCACGGCGATAAGCAACTGGCCTGTTGGACCCAGGGCCTCGATGACGTCCGGAATGACGTTGGCGAACATGATCTCGTCGCCCAGACCCTGCTCGCCCATCACCAGCAACGTCTTGCCGGCCAGACCGACGTCCGGCGTCCAGCGCGGGGCTTCGATCATGAAGTGGGTCACGTCGGCGAAGTTCGGGTCCAGCCGTACTTCGTAGTCTTGCCAGCCGCTGGCGATCTCGCCGCGGGCGATCCGGATTGTCGAGCGGGACAGCAGCATCATCAGCCGCTCGTCTTCGCTCATCGGCGCGGTCATTGCGGTCTGGCAGTCGTCGAGCGCGCCGACCAGATCGCCCAGAACCAGTCTGGCATTGCCGCGATTGTAGCGCGCCTTGGCGAATGCGGCGTCGTGACGCAGCGCTTCGTCGAAGAAGGTCACCGACGCGGCGGGGTCGCCTTCCTCGCCCACGACGGTGCCCAGGGTGTTCCACAGCAGCGGATGTTCCGGGTGAGCGGCGATAGCGGGGCGCAGCACCTCGATGGCCTCGGCGAAGCGGCTCTGATCGCGCAGGGCGCAGGCCAGGTTGTTGGCGCCCTCATGCGAGGTCGGGTTGCGTGTGAGATAGTGGGTAAACAGCTTCTCGGCTGTCTCCTTCATGCCCATGCGATAGGCGAGGCGGCCCATGTCGTTGGCGATCTCGGCCTGGTCCGGCAGCAGCGTCAGGGCGGACTCGTAGCAGCGGACCGAGCCCGCGAAATCGCCGGCCCGCTCGCGCGCGATGGCCAGCAGATACCAGCCAAAGCCACTTCTTTCCTCGATTTCCAGGGCCTTGATGGCCAGTTCGGCGCCGCGCTGGAACTGGTCGGCCTGCAGAGCCTGGACGGCCTGCTGCAGCAGCGGCTGAATGGTCAGGGCACGTAGTTCGCCGAGCGCCTCGTTGAGCCGGGCGAGGGCGGGCTTGGAGCCGGCCTCGCCACTGGCTTCGCCGGCCATGCGCAGGCGGGTCGGCACTGCGGCCGTGTCTGAAAAGCCGAGCGCGGCGGCCGAGGTTGCTGATTTCGCGGACGGTTGCGGCGGCATGACGGACGGCGCCCTTCGAGGTGGTTTGGCTGCCCCCCCCAGATCGCCTGTTTATGCTTAATCCCGCCTTAAGGCCCGCCGGACACTGCCGGCGACACAACATCCCGTTAACCATGCCCCTTTAGCGTTCGTTCAACAGGGTGGGTGGATTCTCGGCTGCAGATGGCAGCCGCGCCGCGCGCCAGACCGGAGCTTGACTGTCGTGCCGCTGAAACTGTCGCTGAAGCCGGGAGAACGGTTCGTCCTCAACGGCGCCGTCGTTCAGAACGGCGATCGCCGCGGCGTGCTGATCCTTCAGAACAAGGCTTCAGTCCTGCGCGAGAAGGATATCATGCAGGAGGAGGAGGTCGCGACACCCGCACGTCACATCTACTTCCCGGTGATGATGATGTACCTCGATGAGGCGAACGCCCTTCGATACTACGACGAGTTCGTGCGGCGGCTGTCCGAGTTCATGGGCGTGATCCGGAACACCGACGTGCTGGCGGACTGCGTGGCGATCTCGAAACACGCGATGGGCCGTGAGTACTACAAGGCGCTCATGCTCTGCCGGAAATTGATTGAGTACGAAGACGAAAGGTTGGGTCATGGGGTTGCAGGCGTATCAGCAGGCCGCAGCGCGGACTGAGAATTCGCGCGACGCCGAGTATCGCCTCTTCGGTCAGGTCACCCGCGCGCTTCTTCAGGCCGCGGACAAGCCGCCGGAAGACGTGAACGGCCGGATGGATGCTCTCGACTGGAACCGGCGCCTGTGGTCGGCGCTGGCGTCCGACTGTTCGGATCCGCAGAACGTGCTGCCCGAGACTTTGCGCGCCCAGATCATCTCCCTCAGCCTGTGGGTCAGCCGGCATACCAGCGCGGTAATCCGGCGTGAGGAAGAGATCGATCCGCTGATCGACATCAACCGCATCATGATGCAAGGCCTGTCGGGACAATCCGAAGCCGCCTGACACCCTTTGCCTAGCTGTGCACGATGCGTCCGGCAGAAGTTTCCGGGCGCTTTGGTCTGGGGCGGTTGCAGCCGGGCCTGGCCGATGTGGCGCAGATAATTCTCTTTAAAATCAATGCATCTCGGCGTGGCCAACCAACGGTCGGCTGGCCCGCTGCTTGCGATGCTTCCGACGGGCAAGAACGCCCGCCCGGCCAAAAGGCCGTGATCCCCCGACCAGAATGGAAGGACCGCCGATGCTCAGCAATTCGGTGAATACCAACGTGGGCGCAATGGTTGCGCTCCAGAACCTCAACGCGACCAACATGGAACTGTCGCAGACCCAAAACCGCATCAACACCGGCAAGAAAGTGGCGTCGGCAAAGGACAACGGTGCAGTCTGGGCAATTGCCCAAACGCAGCGTGGCACCTCGGTGGCTCTGAACGCCGTGCGGGACTCGCTTGATCGCGGTTCGTCCACCATCGATGTGGCGATCGCGGCCGGTGAGTCGGTCTCCGACTTGCTGTTGCAGATGAAGGAAAAGGCCCTGGCTGCGTCGGACGCTACGCTCGACACAACCAGCCGGTCCGCACTGAACGAGGACTTCAAGGCCCTGCGGGATCAGATCTCCAAGGCCGTGTCGAACGCCGATTTCAATGGGAGCAATCTCATCAAGACCGGCGCTACGGCGATTGCAGCGCTCGCCAATGCGGATGGAACGTCGAAGATCACCGTCGCCGCCGAAGTCATGGCGCTCGGCGGCTCGATCGTGACGGTGGCCGCGGCTGGCTCGATCGGCACCGTGACCCTGGCCACGGCGATGATCGCGACGGTCTCCACCTCCATCACCAACACCGGCGCGGCTCTCGCTCGTCTGGGCACAAAGTCCAAGGCGTACGACAGCCACCGCACCTTCGTCGGCAAGCTGCAAGACAGCCTCGACGCGGGCGTGGGCAACCTCGTTGACGCTGACCTCGCGAAGGAAAGCGCCAAGCTCCAGGCTCTGCAGACCAAGCAGCAGCTCGGGATCCAGGCGCTCTCGATCGCGAACTCGTCTTCGCAGTCGCTGCTGTCACTGTTCCGAGGTTAGGTCGCGAAGCCGGGCGGAGGCACCCTCCGCCCGGCAGCCTTTTGCCGGGTCACCCGGCAGAAGTTGCTCACCATGCCCGAAGGTCGGCAAAAATTGCCCGGGAAAATCGTCCCTAACAGACCTATAACCCAACAAATTCAATGAAATAGATCGCGGCGCCCGGGCGGCCAAATTGGCCCGGCGATTGCTTCCTATCCAAGCGGACAAAATGTCCCCGGCCGTCAAAATGACGTCGGACACCTGGAAAAGGGAATATCGTCATGGCGCTGAACAGCGTTAACACGAACACCGGCGCAATGGTCGCCCTGCAGAACCTGAACGCCACGAACCGCGACCTGGACGTCGTCCAGAGCCGGATCAACACCGGCAAGAAGGTTGCGTCGGCCAAG